>CAZKIT010000053.1:0-9534 GCA_964552905.1 uncultured Spirochaetaceae bacterium | reverse complement strand
CCAGCCGTCAAATTCATAGCCGACTCTTTTGATTGTCGGATACGGTTCTGAAGCCTTGTTTCCATATGGAATGTTTTTATCGGAAGGTGTATCAGTACAATCATCTGGGAAGTCGAAGGAAACAGTGCATATTCTTTCAGTCCATACGGCCTCGAGTGAGACATCCTCGGTGACGGGAGAATCGAAATCATACTTCACGCCGTTCTTCTGCCATTCTGCGAATGTGTATCCTTCATACTCGACATCTGACGGTGCGCTTACCGTCTCTCCCCAGGGGACCTGCTTTACTTCATTTCCGCTTCCGTTATTGAAAACGAAGGTCACACTGCATATTCTTCCGGTCCATGCAGCCTCGAGTGTGATATCCTCAGTGACGGGAGTATCGAAGTCATACGCCACGCCGTCCTTCCGCCATCCGGCAAAGATGTGTCCTTCATACTCGACATCTGACGGTGCGCTTACCGTCTCCCCCCAGGGGACCGGCTTTACTTCATTTCCGCTTCCGTTATTGAAAACGAAGGTCACACTGCATATTCTTTCTGTCCATACGGCCTCGAGTGTTATATCCTCGGTGACCGGAGTATCGAAATCATACTTCACCCCGTCTTTCTGCCATTCCACGAATGTGTATCCTTCATACACCGGAGCAGACGGCTCTGACACCTTCCTGCCTTTCCTGACCACCTTCACTTCGTCTTCACTTCCGTTGTTGAAAACGAATGTCACCCTTAATTCCGGCGCTCCAAGTTCAATTGAACATGACACGGAGATCAAAAGGGCCGACAACGCAAGCAGAGTGATGATACTGATTCTCTTCATCGTTATATTCTTTATTTCTCCGGATACCAAAAATACAGAAACAGAAAAGAAATATCAAGGTGAACCCTGAAGCGGACGAACACGGCTGCCGATGCTCCGGCGGAATGTGCCGCAGCAAAACAGCTTCAATCTGCTCTCAAGCAGGAGGAATACCGGTAAACAGAACTGTCCGTCTTCAGTACAGACAACCGGAAATCACTCGCCTTCGTACTGGATTACGGAGTAGACAGGATAGTCCTTAAGAACATCCCTTCCCTTGAGGTCCACAAGTTCCATGAGGAAGAGAATGCCGACAACCTTGCCTCCGAGTCTCTCGACGAGTCTGCATGCAGCCTTCATCGTGCCGCCTGTCGCGATGAGGTCGTCGACGAGAACGACTCTGTCGCCGGGTTTTATCGCAGTCCTGTCTATTTCGATGGTGGCCGAGCCGTATTCGAGGTCGTAGGACTCCTCGATTGTCTCGCAGGGGAGCTTTCCCTTCTTTCTTACAGGAAGAAAGGCCTTGTGCATGTTGTAGGCAAGAGGCATACCGATGATGAAGCCCCTCGATTCGATTCCCCCGATGATGTTGAAATCAGTATCCTTGATGCAGTCCCCCAGCGAATCGATGACGAGTCTGAGGCCGTCAGGGTCGTTGAGCGCCTTTGTCATATCGCGGAAGATGATTCCCTTCTTCGGGAAATCGGGGATGCTTCTCATGTATTCTTCAATCTTCTTCATCTGTAACCTCAATACTGCGAAAAACGCAGAACGGGTAAACTATATCAGCAGAGAGGATTATTTGCTACAGAAAATCATAATTTTACTTCATATGATTTCTTCTGTTTCTCTCATGACACAAAGAGATATCTTTCGATTATAATCATCCTGAGGAATGTGAGATGAAGATTGTCATACTCGATGCATACACGGAAAACCCAGGAGACCTGAGCTGGGAGGAAATAGAGAAGCTCGGAGATGTCACCATATATGAAAGGACACAGCCGGATGATGACGAGATCATCCGCCGCCTCTCGGGCGCGGAGGTTGCCGTCACGAACAAGACGCCGATTGACAGGGCAGTAATCGGAAGCTCTCCGAATCTGAAGTTCATCACCGTTCTCGCGACAGGATACAATGTCGTCGACACAGCAGCTGCAGGGGAGAGAGGGATTACGGTATCGAACGTGCCGGATTACGGGACCGACAGCGTTGCTCAGGCAGCGGTGGCGCTCCTTCTCGAGCTCTGCCACCATGCGGGGCACCACAGCGGGGAAGTACACAGAGGACGATGGGAGAAAAGCAGGGACTGGTGCTTCTGGGACTATCCTCTTATGGAGCTCAGCGGCAAGACAATGGGAATCATCGGTTTCGGACGCATAGGACACAGGACGGCGGAAATCGCAAAGGCTCTCAACATGAATGTAATCGTGAATTCCCGGAAGACGGAAAACGGCGGCTGGGAGTATGTGACGAAGGACGAACTCTACAGAAGAAGCGACGTAATCATCCTTCACTGTCCTCTGACCGACGATACAGCAGGTCTCATAAACAGGGAGACGATAGCAAAGATGAAGGACGGTGTACTTCTGGTCAACAACGCCCGCGGTGGTCTCGTTAATGAGAGGGACCTCGCCGATGCTCTTCTTTCCGGCAAGGTCGGAGGCGCCGCAGTCGACGTCGTCTCCACTGAACCCATCAGAGGTGACAATCCCCTGCTCTCCGCTCCGAACTGCATAATAACACCGCATCTTTCCTGGGGAGCAAAGGAAGCAAGGGAGAGAATCCTGAGTACGACGGCGGAGAACATCAGAGCCTACGCGAGCGGAAAACCGCAGAACGTCGTCAACAGATAAAAGCCGTCACCACACAGAAAAACCAGGCTCAGCAGACATCAGGACACAGATATCATTTGATATTGTTCACGAATGCGAATAATTACAGACGAATATACTCCCATGAAACACGGACGTCTTATACCTAAAGCACATCCCAATAGCCGTTTCTGTCACTTCCGACTCTTCTGATGAGGCCTTTATCCTTCAGGGAATTCAAAGCTCTCTGGACGGTTCGTACTGTTTTGGATATCTTCGCAGCCAGCTCCTCCCTGGAGCAGGAACTGTCTTCAAGGAGAATCCTGTAGATGAGTTCCTCCGTTCCCTCAAGAGAAGGCGATCTTCTGTACGCTTTTCTGGCTGTTCCCGCCACGGCATTATCATATATGGATTTCCTGTAGAAGATGATCTTGAATCCATCCTCACTCATCTCATATGAATATCTGACACTGGCATCGCGGCAGAGACTGTCAATTCTTCTGAAGCCGCTTCCGAATGTTTCCACGGAATTATTCAGAAAAAGCATTTTGGCAATAAGAGGATTCCTGAGATTCGATTCGACACTGCTGTTTATGTACTCCTCAGGACTCCTCTTGCTTGCATATTTCCCCGGACTGTAAATTGTTACCTTACTGGGGAAAATGCATATCTCATGAAAAGTGCTGCCCGTATATACGGCATGAACAAGGCTGTTTGCGATAGCCTCCCTTATTGCCTCCGTAGGGATTTCGGGAGTCTCGATTCTGTACATTCCTTCAAACTCCGTACCCCATATGATGTGCTGCTCCACATATAACTCGGCATCATCCAGCAGATTCATAATGTTATCTTCAAAAAGTCTGATGTTGAGAACGGTGATTTTCTCGTCTGTCGCAAAGATTGCCGCCTTCAGTGTCACCGGATGACCATTGCCGAAGAGGACATTGCCCGCATTGTTCAGAAAGCCGTCTTTCACAAGGCCGAAACGTTCAAGTACTGACTCACAGCTGCAGTTATCATCAATGGATACCCTGTGGACTTTCTGGGCATTTTCGCAGAATCTTCTTATGGCTTTTTCGTCAACAGATGAGGCAGGAACGCCGGTTATCTCCCTTTCCCATTTTTCTTTCTTTTCAGAATCAAGAAAGATCTGCCGCAGCATATTTGGTTCAACTTCCCTGTTTTCATCCGCTGTGCGGATATAGTATTTCCCATTGGCGGAATATGGCTGTTCCCTACCTTCGACAGTAACCTTTATGACGCTTTTGCCGTCTACCTTTTCCTCAGCGATAGCCGGACTGATCTTCGGTCTTATCGATTCACTTATTGTCCTTGAAACATCTCTCAGGGTGTCCTGAGTAATCTCATGTCCGATAACTTCGCCATCAGGCCGTATGCCGAAATAGACCGTGCCGACACCATGCTTGTTCAGCATAGCCGATATTGCAACCATCGCCGCCTTCAGCTCTCCGGTAGTCCTTTTGTATTCAAGAGTTTCTGTTTCCTTGTCGAATCTCATAAAGCGTACACCTCAGTTTCAGTTTATCATATCGAATGGATTATGTCACTGTAAATGTCACTGTAAAATAACAAGATATTTTAATTACATTAAAAGAGTTACACACAATAGATTTCTGTAAATGTCACTGTAAATGTCACTGTAAATGTCACTGTAAATGTCACTGTAAATCTACTGAAAAAGAGAAATCAGCAGAAAGAATTGCAATGTTCAGCAACCTTCTTGCAATGTTATGGTAATGTTATAGTAATGTCATCAAAATATCAGGCCCTCTGTCAAAGATGAAGTTACAGATGAAAATCAGGGAAATATTCAGAGACGTCATCGGCAAAAACACCCAGCATTGCAAAGGTGGAGTACGGGTACCTGTCTCCCACCTTCAGTGGGAGCGACACTAGTGCACTGCAGAATATTGCCGATAACAGATAGAGCATCTTCTTTCTACAATCCCGGTTGAGACAGAGATGCGTCCCTGTCATTATAGATGAAGAGACGGAAAGAGACGAAGAGATTACAGTACACCTGCACAGGAGAAGACATCAATGATTCGGGTGGACGACAAAAAAAATAACGATACCGGGAACTGCGGAGAAATCTTCCGATTCTGCCACTCGGTGGCAGAATTCACTTTCTTCTCGAAGAAATAAAAAGAAGCAGTCTTTCCTTCTTACATTTTACAGCGGAATGAAAAACCTGAAGAGTGAAAAGACTCTTAATACGGTATTCCGTCACCGGCACCGTCCTCCCGCTTGCGTTCTACTTTCTCGTCTTTCTCTTCATTTTTCCTGTCAGCGGGACACTTCGCCTGCTATCAGCAACAAAACATGGATTCAATTCGATAATAATCGACTTCTACCCGGCGGCATGCAAGGCTGTGAATATCCTTGCAGACGCAGTCTCGAGCACATAATACAACATAATGCTGAAGAAGAAGGCGACACTCGAAGCAAGAATCAACGGCTACAGATTAGGCTGAGGAGACTCAGCTGCCAGTGCGGCAGCTGAAACTCAAAACGCATAATCAATGACGTACGACTCTGAAGCCCTGGATGTAGGATCCGTTACCGGCGGAGAAGCTCTTTCTTCCCGTGACCTGACACTGGTCGAGCTTGTTGTTGCAGGCACCGCCGCAAATCATCTTGAGCTCTCCGCTCTCAGGTCCCTGCGGATCTGTAACTGTTCCTGTTCCCTTGTCTGTCGAATACCAGTCGAAGACCCATTCCCACACATTGCCGGCCATGTCATAGATACCGGCACCGTTGGCCTTCTTTCCGCCGACATCCTGGGTAACGTTGGATGAGTTCGAAGTATACCAGGCAGCATCTCCTATGGTTGAAGATGTGTATGCAGTACTCCATTCCTCTGATGACGGATTCCCGCCTCTTGCGGCCGCCTCCCACTCGGCTTCAGTCGGAAGGCAGTAGCCGTTTGCTCCGCTCTTCACATAGACTTCCTCGGTGGCAAGCCAGGTAATCTTTTCAGTACACTCCTTGTCACGGTAGTAGACAGGCTCAAGTCCCGACATCTCGCTGTAGGCATTGCACCACACAATCGTGTCTCTCCAGGAAATGAAGGTTACGGGTTCAAGCTTCGCTTCTCCCGGAGTCTTTCCTTCACTACCCTTCATTCCTTCTCTTCCGGCGTTGGCGAAGCGGTAGCCGTGCTTAACGCCCCAGTTCCACACCTCATACCAGAGTTCATATGTTGTCTCATACTTTGCTATCCGGTAAGAAGAAAGAGTGACAGTACGGCCTTCGGTGAAGACACCGGCAGTGCCGCTGCCTTCTACGGTAATACTGTTTATCGCAGCCATCTCCCGGTACTTCGCATCAGTTGTGAATGTGTATTTTTCCTCTTCGTCAGAGGGAGAAGCCGCACATGAGACAGCAAGAGCAGTAACGAGCAGAGCCGCTACTGTAAAAATGACAGTTCTTTTCATTGGTTGTCCTCCATTTAATCAGACATAAATTTCGGGATATGACTACGCACATCCGACTGCATAAACGGAGAGTTCATCTAAGGAACCTAGGACAAAGATTCAGCTCTGACATTTCGGCAATCAGGCCGTTGAGCCAAATCAACCATGACAGAATAAAAGCGCTTTATCTGAGCTGTCAAGCCTAATGTTTTCGATTTAACATAGATGAAACAGAGAATTAACAGGCAGCAGAACATAGCCTGAACGGACTGAATTATCGGCATTACGAAGAACAAAACAGCAATTTAGGATATCGTCTCAACTTTCAAAGAAAGTCGACAGCGCAGGCTTCCAACTTACGTCGAAGAAATCTCACAGATGTTTCTTCCGCCTGCGGGAATCTACAACAGCCGCGACAAGCACAACGGCAAAGAGCGAAAGGAAGACGGCAATGAGGGGCTTTGAATAGCTGACGGACACCGAACTGTCGACAGTCTCTGCAGTCGGAAGAGGAACGGGATCGAAGGTGAGGCCGTTCTCCTGACAGAGCTTCTTCACATTGAGAAGATTGAGTACCGGAATGCCGCGGGCTGCAAACTCGTAGTTGAGCCCTATCTCGTCTCCTTCGGGAATACGGGGTGCTTCGAGCACCAGTCCCTGCGGAAAATCGAGGGTATAGCTGCTTGTTCCCGCATTGACTGAAGCGCCGCCTATGTTCACGAACATCTTCACGTCATCGGGGAAAAGAGAGAGATGCTCTGCTATCGAATCGGCAAGCCTGTCATGATAGATGAGCTCTGCCCCGCTCCATTGAGCTGCCTCCCTGCAGAGAGAAAGGGAGATTTCTGCCGTTCCTTCGTAAAGTATTCCCTCAAGGACTCCTCCTCCCTGGTCGTTGGCCCCGCCGCAGCTGACGCCGATGAGATTGAATGAGGCAAGACCGCTTTCCCTGATTCCCTTCAGGATATCGAAAACGTTGTACTCGACACGGGTGGCACCGTGCATGCTTGCACCGACGCTGGCCGTAAGATAGACATCCAGTCCATAGGCCTCGGAAGCACTGAGTACGGCAATGAGAAATCCCGGGAAGGAACCGGAGGAACTGACAGCTATCCTGTCACCTCTCTCAAGGCCGGCAGTGATGAAGTATCTGACCATGACTGCGGCGAAGTGCGGATTGAGGGCGGATCTCTTTGCACCCACTTCTCCGGGAGTCGATGTAAGCTCTGTGAACTCCGGTCCCAGAAGTGCCGTTCTGTTAAGATCCTCCACCTCGATTTCAATGCCGCGCGAGAGAATATCCTGTTTGAGGTATTCCTCGATATCCTCCATGATTTCTGCGGCCATCTTCATCTCCGATGAGATTTCAGAGCTTTCATTCTCTCTGACGAAAACAACGCTGAGAAGACCGCCGACAGCTATGACAACAAGCAGTGCGGCAAATACCGGCCGGATAAAAAGTCTCTTTTTCATTTGACGAAAAGTATCACAAGACAGACGACGGCGGTCACAGTGACGAGCGCGAGAATCGTCTTCAGAATTCCCTGCTTCAGCATATCCGACGCAATGAGCCCCGGGATTATGTAGCCGATGACTCTGAGGTCGACTGAAACAGATGAAAGATAGAAATAGAATCTTTCAAAAAGATATACCGAAAAAACAGAGAGGAGCGTGCAGAGAATGAATCTCCGGCGCCCGTAGATTATGAGAACATGCTGCAGAGCTCTGACAGCAAAGCATATGAGAACAGCAGCGGCGAGCGTCGAGAGGATCCTCGTCGGCTCGGAAGCGTAGTATGCCAGGTATCCGGCACTTATCATGCCGCCAGTGAGGACACCGATGAACTCTGTCGATATGAAACTCAGAACAATACTTAATGCAACACTCGAATAAAGCATATCATTCACGGAAAAGCGCTATGAGCTTCTCTCCATCCCCCTTTATGTTACCGAGTCCGACATAGACGGACTCACTGTTTTCATTAATCATCCTGTAGAGAGTATCCACATCAGATACTTCCGACGGAACATATCTAGCGAGAGCACGGGCAGCTTTTTCTCTGTAGTCTCCGATGACGAAGACCTTCTTCACAATGTCCTTTTTTCCGGAGAGGACAATCTTCATGAGGTCTATCCTGTACTCTCTGTCGCGGCGGCTGTTGAATATCACAAAGATGTCCCTGCCTTTTTCCGCCAGTGCTGTCTCATCGAGGTTCTTCTCCATCGATTCGACGTCATTGACGCTGAAATAGGGATAGAAGCACTTTGCTGTCCTACGTTGCATTCCGACATCCGGATGAATGGAAGAAAGAGACGAGATGATGGTCTCATCGTCAATTCCCATATCGTTCAGAACTGCCTTTGCTATCCTCCAGGAGTCTTTATGCAGGGGGAAGTCACATCCGGGAACAGTTACGTCTCCGCCCACGACATGAACTACATCTGCATCGAGGGAATCATAGAAATCCTCGATGGTGTAAAGCTTCGCTCCCTTCGGAACAGAACGTGAGAGAGCCCAGGCCGTATCCTCTCTCTCCCTTCCCATCTCCGCGATATGGTCTCGGTACGTGTTCGTTATCACGACAATCTGGGGTCTGACAAGCGTTGAAGCCAGCGTCTTCTGGTTTTCGGGAAGGAGTGCCATGCATTCGACGACGGCACACTCGCACTTCTCTTCAGCCGCCAGACGGAAGAATGATCTGAGTTCGAGGATGCTCGCTCCTCTTTTCCTGACTACACCTTCAACCGAACCGTCGGGAAGAATGACAACGGCTTCACTTCCCGTCGTGCGTCCGATTGTCCTCATTCCGCTCTTCTGGAGCGCTGCAGTGATGATTCTCGCTACAGTGGTCTTCCCCCTCGTGCCGTTCACGAGAATGCGGACGGGGACGGAATCGACCCGCTTTCTGTGTACTCTGTACTCGATGAGTCCCAGAACGATAAGAATGAGAAAAAGAATGAATGCAGCAGTCATTTTCAGTTGAATATATCAGTCAGGATGCCGACGAAGTCGTTGACACTGTCGAAACGCGAGACTCCTATCCCGTGCTGCTTTCCGATGTCATCGAACTGTTTCTTGAGAGAAGAGCCCTTGCGGTAGAATATCCACTCCGATTCGGGACACAGGAGATCGATTATCATGTTGTTGTTCGAGTAGAGCTCCTCTGTCGATTTCTTGTAGTTCTCCAGATACACCGTAACAATCCCGACACCGTTCTCTTCGGCCTCATCAATGAGTTTCTCGAGGTTCTCGATCTCTTCCTTCAGAGAGATGCCGGAAGCAGCAAGACCCTTGTCGGAGATTCCGATGACGGCGACGAGGGTACGGTACTTTCCGCTCTCGATTTCCATCAGCCTTTCCTCGGGTTCATCCTCAAGGTAGTAGTCCTTCCCGTATTCGAAAGTTCCTTCCAGATTCAGCAGCACCCTCAGCATCTTGGACCCTGTCCCCTGCCCTGCGCTTGTCAGAAGAAAAGGCAGAGAGAA
>CAZKIT010000052.1:0-9691 GCA_964552905.1 uncultured Spirochaetaceae bacterium | reverse complement strand
CACTCTTTCCCGACCTCCGAGGTCCTTTGCCGTTCCTATGTCCGAAAAACCGTTCTGTGACATGAGAGTGCGTACCTTCCCCGTCTGTCTGTAATCGCATTCAATTAAAAGTGTACCATTTTTTTCGAGGACTTGAGGAGAAGCCTGAACAATCTTTTTTATTATATCGAGTCCGTCGTCACCGAAGCCCAGAAATGCGTTTTCGGGCTCCTTTTTGACGCTCTCTTCAGTCTCCTCGTACCACTTGTCCGTAAGATAGGGAGGATTCGTTGCGATGAGGGAGAACTTCTCTCCCGTCCACGGTGTGAACAGGTCGCCCGGCCGGGCGTCTCCCTTTTCGCCTGTAATCTCCTTGTAGTTACGCTGGGCCGTCTTCAGCGCTTTTGGAGATATGTCGCTGTAGCATACGCTTTTCTTGAGGGCAAAGGCGACTGATGCCGCTATTGCACCGCTTCCGGTGCAGAGGTCGAGTATTTTTCCTCTGTAGCTTTTCTTCCTGTAGATTTCGACTGCCTTCTCGACGAGGATTTCGGTGTCGGGGCGGGGAATGAGGACGCTTTCGTCAACGTGGAATGTGTGGCCGTAGAACTCCTTTGTCTCTGTGATGTACGCCATAGGGGTTCCGCGGACTCTCTTAGCAAAGAGTTCGATTGCCTCTGCTGCCGTTCTCTCGTCTATTTCCTTCTCGGGGTAGGCTATCTGATCGATTTCGCTTATGCCGAGATGGGAGAGGAGTACCCTCACTTCAAGATACGGGTCTTCGAGAGTGTTGTCCACTCCGAGAAGCTCTTTCTTCAGTTCCCCGAGCTTCATAGAGCTTTCAGTGCTTCCTCTCCCGCCTGAATCTTGAGCGCCTCGATGAATTCGTCGAGCTCTCCGTTCATTACGCCTTCGAGGTTGTAGGATGTGAGGTTCACACGGTGGTCGGTGCATCTGTTCTGCGGGAAGTTGTATGTCCTGATTCTCTCGCTTCTGTCGCCGGATCCCACCATGCTCTTTCTTGCGTCACTTCTCTCCTTGTTCTTTCTTTCCTCTTCCATCTCGAAGAGACGGGAACGCAGGACTCTCATTGCCTTGTTCTTGTTCTTTAATTGGCTCTTCTCATCCTGCTGGATGACGACGATGCCTGTCGGGATGTGCGTGATTCTCACGGCGCTGTCCGTCGTGTTGACGCACTGGCCTCCCGGGCCGCCTGCACGCATGACATCTATCTTGAGATCCTTTTCGTTGATTACGATATCTGTTTCCTCGGCTTCCGGAAGGATGGCGACAGTTATCGCCGATGTGTGGATTCTTCCGCCGCTTTCGGTTTCCGGAACTCTCTGCACGCGGTGGACACCGCTTTCATAGCGCATCGAGCCGTAGACGTCCTTTCCCGATATCGAGCAGACGATTTCCTTGTAGCCGCCTCTCTCAGTCTCGTTCTGGCTCATTATCTCCATCTTCCACTTCTTCTTCTCGGCGTAATGGACATACATGCGGAAGATGTCGGCAGCAAAGAGGGCTGCCTCCTCTCCGCCTGTTCCCGCTCTGATTTCCATGATGATGTTCTTGCCTTCGAGCGGGTCTGCGGGAATGAGGAGGACCTTGCATTCCTTTTCGTCAGAAGTCATCTTCTCTCTGAGAGCCTCTATCTCATCCTTCATCATGGCAGCCATGTCGGGGTCTGTCTCGCTCTTGAGCATCTCCTCGTTCTCGGCTATCTCTGTCGATGTCTTCTTCATGTCCTCGAGTTTCTCGACGATGGGAGCGAGGTGTGATCTTTCGACCATCTTCTCCCTGTATAATTTCATGTCTCCCATCGTTTCCGGGAGGCTCAGAGTTTTGTCGACAGCTTCGAGCTGTTCTCTGAATGATGGCAGTAAATCTATAAGCTGGGTCATTTCTTCTCCGGTTTTATTATCGTTTTTCTGAGGTATTCGCCGTACTCGATGAGTGAGAGCAGTACCTTCTTGTCTTCACCGTCTGTATTTAAACTATTCAGGAGTTCATTACAAGTGTAAAGATAGTCGTTTATGCTCTGTGCATCCTTCACCGGCGGAGAGAGAAGGCGCTGGGCACAGAAGTTTCTCCATTTCTCCCTTTCTGCCTCATCAAGGCTTTCGGGCCAGTTGCGTGCAACCTGACGCCACACGAGCTTGTGGTACTTGGGGTCGTTGAACGGCACCTGTCTTTCTCCGAGAAGCTTCGCCCGTGGAGAGAGACTCTGTATTCTCTCGAGTGTCGCTCTGTCGTCCTTCGAAAGGAAGGAACCGTAAATGGACGTGTCCGGGTCCGCATCGGAGGACGTCTCGTCGAAAGATGCGATGAAGTCTTCGGCTCTGTTGAATATGCCGCTCTTCTTCGCGTCGTCTGCCTTCCTGAGTATTTCCTCCTTCGTGAAGCCGAGTCTTTCCTCAGCCTCCTTCGTCAGCGTCGAGAGCGGCGCTACGAACGGGCATTTCTGAACACTGAGACGGTAGATGCCGCTTTCCCTGTAGTTGTTGAGCGTCACGGAAGAGGGAAGCGGATATGTCAGATCGAAGCAGTATAAATCGTTCTTGCTTCCGTAATAGAGCGGAAGAAGAGGTCTTGTGCATCCCTTTTCGGATGTGAACTTTTCGCTGGTGGACAGGAACGGCGTTCTCTTCGCAGTGTCAATGACTTCCTTGACGCTGTCTTTTCCCCGGTGTGTGAAAGCCCATGCAAAGAGCTTGGGCTGCTTCTGCTTGATGAGCTTCGCGAGGTTTATCGTGGCATAGACATCCACGAGAGCATCGTGTGCGCCTTCCTGATTGATGTTGTTCTCGTCGGTGAGGTCCGTGAGCTTGAATGAGACGCAGCCCTTGTCATTGCGCTTGTTGAAGATTATGCCTTCAGGTCTGAGATCTCTGGTTGCTCTCACGAGGTTGATGATGTCCCATCTCGAGCATCCGTTCTTGTACTCTCTTTCATAAGGGTCGTAAAGATTGCGGTAGAGGGCGGTGCGGACGCATTCGTCGTCGAATCCGACCGTATTGTATCCCAGGGTTATCGTATTGGGTTTCATCATCTCGTCTCTCAGGATTCTGATGACATCTGCCTCCGGAATTCCCTTCTCGTTCACGGTCTGAGGTGTGATGTGCGTGACGATGCATGACTGGGGACACGGCAGATAGTCCGGGGACAGCCTGGCGTAAAGCAGGATAGGCGGGGCCACTATGTTGAGGTCCATGTCCGTCCTGACCGCAGCCACCTCGGCGATTCTGTCGTAACGGGTGTTAAGCCCGAATGTTTCCAGGTCATAGAAGAGAAAAGTTGAACTCATGACAGTATTCTAGCAGACAAATTACTTCTTTGATATTGCCCATTTTCAAAAATCAGTTAGACTTAAGGAAATGAAAAAAGCCCTCCTTGTGATGCTTATGCTTCTTCTGGTCTTCTTCCTCCATGCCAATGCATGTTTCGAGGATGTGGAGAATGCTGCCTTTTCGACGATTGCCGCGTTTTCATCGGTACCGAAAATACCTCTCTCCGGTGTGACGGTCAATGTCGGGGAAAACGAGCTTATCCCGGAAAACATCACATACAGGGATTCGGATCTTTCCTCCTATCTGCATAATCTGGATACCAAGCCTCACTGTTCGTCGATCTGGGAGAACGCTCTCTATTCCATGACGCAGCGCGGAGCCACGATGCAGAAGGTGAAATCGATGCTGAGGGAGGCCGGATATGAGAAAGGTGATGCGGTACTCAACGGTAACATTACCCTTTCATGTGTAACTCAGCCGGAGAAGAACGAAATCATATTTTCGACGGATCTCTCGTCGATTGACGTTGACGCGGATGTTGATCTGCTGATGAAAAAAGACGGGAAAAACTATATAATCAAAGGAACACTCAGCGTAAAAGGGGACAGTGAGAGAGTTCTTTCCGTAACCTCTGATAACCTCAGTGTTAACGATATTTACTACAGAGTGAGTCTGAAATACAAACTCACGAAGGCGGATTAGATGACGGCAGAGGAATTCCTCTTGAAACACAGACTCGGCGAAGAGTTCGTCGATGAGAACGAAGTGAGTTCGCTTTTCAGAAGCGAGATGGAGAAGGGACTTGACGGAGAGAAGAGTTCGCTCAAGATGATTCCGACTTATGCCCGGTCACCGGAAAAGATTCCAGCAGGTGAGAGCGTCATCGTAATGGATGCAGGAGGTACCAATTTCCGTACCTGTATCGTAACGTTCAACGAAGAGGGCAAGCCTGAAATCAGCGACTTCCAGAAGACCGGCATGCCCGGTGTCGACAGGGAAGTTTCCTCCGATGAGTTCTATTCGATATTCGCATCCTCAATCGAGCGTTTCATGGGGAAAAGCAAGCGTATCGGGTTCTGTTTCTCCTATGCCGCTGAGATCACGGCAGACCATGACGGTATTCCTCTTCTCTTCAGCAAGGAAGTCAAGGCTCCCGGGACTATCGGGAAACCTCTCGGAAAGAATATCCTTGCAGTTCTCAAAAACCGCGGCTATGAGACATCGGATGTGAAGATCAGCGTTGTCAACGACACTGTCGCAACTCTTCTTGCAGCACAGGCTGAAGGGGGGTGCGAGGCGTCCGCCTATGTCGGCTTCATCCTCGGAACGGGAACGAACACTGCGTACGTCGAGAAGAACTGCAATATCGGGAAGATTGCATTGAATGAAGGCGAACAGATCGTCAACACTGAGTCGGGTTCCCTCAAGATAGAACTCACGGATCTCGACAGGGAATTCCTCCTGACGACCAACGATCCATCTTCCTATCATCTCGAGAAGATGATAAGCGGTGCTTACATAGGTTCATTTGCTCACTATGTTCTCTCGAAGGCTGTCGAGGACGGAGTATTCTCTCCTGCATTCTCCTCCGGATTCGGAACTGTCGACCATCTTTCAACGATGGCCATGGGAGCGTTCATTCTCGCTCCATGGGATAGAAACAACCCGCTTGGAGCCATCATTTATTCTGATGAGGATTCTAAGAGACTCTATAAGATTCTGAAAGCCGTCATTGTGAGAGCTGCAAAACTCACGGCCCTGAACCTTGCTTCGGCAGTCTTCAAGAGCGGTGTTGAAACATCTCCCGAACATCCTGTTGTAATCAATGCGGACGGTACGACATTCTACCGCCTTCCTTTCCTTGAAAGATACACCCGTCTCTTCCTCGACAGGATTCTCGAGAAGGAAAACGGCATATTCTACAGGATAGTGAATATAGATTCTTCTCCGATTATCGGAGCGGCGATCTCCGCACTCTCCCTATGAGCGGTGTTCTTCTCGTTGCGTCTGACCCCAGTGAGCTCAAGAGGCTTGATGACAGGTGGCAGAAATGCGTATGCGGAGTGGGACCGATCATGGCCGCGCTCCATACGGCCGCTGCCATAGAAAAATATAAACCTGACGTCGTCGTGTCTGTCGGGTCGGCAGGGTCTCTCGGGAGATTTTCACGCGGGGACGTTGTCTCATTCTCGAGCGTCGTCACCCCCGACCAGGACCTTACGTGTATGCATGTGCCACTCGGGTCGACCATAGGGCCCGACAGGGCTACAACGGGGGAGCTTTTCACCCTCGACAGGAAAAGCGGTTATATCCTTTATTCCTCCGGAAGATTTTCAAATGAAGTGCTGCCGTCGCATACCATTCTCCGCGCTGATGCAGCGGACATGGAGGCTTACGGCGTCGGTCTTGCCGCGAAGTATCTGGAAACGGGTTTCTATGCCGTGAAGCTCATCACCGACATCGTCGGGGAAAAGACAAAGGTAGGTGATGTGGCTTTCTCCTACAGGGAGGGAAGAGAACGGCTTGGCTCCTTCCTCTCCTCGATTCTTTCATGAGCGGGGCGTAGTCTGAGACGCTCGGGAATGTAACCGGATGTGATTATCCCGTCAAGGAAGGCTTTGATGTCTTCCTTTTTTTCTTTCCAGATTTCCTCCGCTGCAGCCTCCAGTTTTCCGACTGCTTCCTCGGATGTGTCGTCAAGGTGGATATGCTCCTTCAGTACGTCATCCCATACTCTGACGACTTCCACTCCCTTTATGCTCTCGACTCCCTCGAGTGATATGTTCATGTTGGCTGCTCCGTAAGCGGAGATGAGAGGCCCCATCCAGTCCAGTGTTGATGAAATCTCGTCGGGATTAATGTGAAAAACAGATGAAGCGGTGGAGAGTGAGAGAAATCTGAATTCCTCCGCGTCCGGGTAGAGCTTCCTTGCCTCGATATATGCCTCGAGAATCGGATTGTTTGCGATTATTCCGCCGTCGGCCAGAGTGAGTTCCTCATCGGTTTTCCTGTTGACGAAGCGTGCGGGTGAGAAGTATGTCGGCGCTGCTGATGAAGCACGTGCGGCTTCCCTGACGAGCCATTCTTCGTCCTCCCAGCTTCTGAAGAGGAATTCTCTCCCGTTCGAGAGATTGAATGCGACTGCCATTGTCGGAACTGCAGCCGATGAAAGGGGCGTGTCACCGTAGAGCTCGTAGAGAAAATCCTCATATGGGCCTGCTTCGTACTTGTCGCTGAAGATGCGGCTTATACTGTCCATGATTTTCCTCAGTCCCCTTGATTCCTTCTTCAGAAAGATTCTGTTCCCGTTCTTCTCGTAGATCTCGAGAAAACTCTTCGGGTCTGCCTTTCTTTCTATATAGCCGAGTGTTTCTGTGTATGTTTTTTTGAATACCCGTCCTCTGGTGTATGTTCTTGCAATGCAGTATTCCTTTCCGTCGTCCTTTCTGAAGGATGTGTTATCTGTATCTGCAGTGAGGCCGAGGGCTATGAGTGCACCCGTGCTTGTGCCGGCAACCAGGTCGAAGAGAGAGTAGAGAGGACGGTCTGACTTTTCCCTGAGATACTCATCCATTTTCTTGAGAATGAATGCGGGAACGATTCCCCTCATTCCTCCGCCGTCGATGGTGAGAATATACCTGACGTTTTTCTTTTTCTCTTCCTTCTTCTTAAGAAATTCCGACCACATGGAAATAAAGATATATCTTCAGGGGAGTTTGTCAAGAACGGACGATGGATTATAATGCCACTGTTATGAATGAAAGCGAATACTACTCGAAGTGTACACTCTGTCCCAATCTCTGTTCTGTGGATAGAACAAGAGGCGAGCTTGGCAGATGCAGACAGACTGATAAGGTAAAGATAGCATGGTGCGGTCTTCACCGCGGAGAAGAGCCGCCTCTTGTCGGAGAGAAGGGCTCTGGAATGGTATTCTTCACAGGGTGCCCGTTGCACTGTGCATACTGCCAGAACAGACAGATATCGGGTTCTGACGGTGAGAACTGGGGGATCGAGATAACTACGGACGAGCTTTCGTCTCTCTTTCTCGACCTCCAGAATATGGGGGCCGCAACCCTCAATCTCGTGACCGGCACGCATTTCATTCCGTCCATCGTCAATGCCCTTGAGAAGGCAAAGGGGGAGGGATTCTCTCTTCCCGTCGTATGGAACAGCTCGGGATACGAAACACCGCAGGCTCTTTCTCTCATCGACGACTACATCGACCTCTATCTCCTCGACTGCAAGAGCCTGAGCCGCAATGTCTCGAAGATATTCTGCGGACTCGGTAAATATGCGGATGTTATAATTCCGGTCATGGAATGGATTAAGTCACGTCATCCATCGACTGACCTGGACAGAATAAAGGGTACGATTCTCAGACACCTGGTATTCCCGGGAACACTTAATCAGTCCAGAAGGTTCCTCGAATACTATGCCCAGCACTATAAGGATAACTTCTATCTTTCCCTGATGAGTCAGTTCGTGCCGCCGAAGGAAGACAAAAACCTCGTCGGTATAAGCGACGAGGAATATGAAGGTCTTGTTGATCTTGTTGATGAACTTGGTATAGAGAACGGCTTCATCCAGGAGAAGAGCGATGACGACATCCTCTGGATACCCGATTTCAGAGAGGACGTTCCGTTCCCAGCATCCTTTGCAGATGCCAGTCCTCTCTTTCTGAAGATGAAGAGGGAGAAGATCAGCCGATTGTAGTTCCCGTGAATTCCTCACCCTTGAGGATTGCAATCGTGTTGGAGATGTTTCTGCCGTCAGCGCAGATGACTGTGAGTCCCGCCTCTTCTGCAAGTCCGGATGCGATGGGGTCAAACGGTGCGTTGAGCCCCGGCTTCCATTCGTAGCCGACCATCTGTCTGAAGTGTTTCCAGCTTATTCTGTCGATAGGCTGAGCATTGGGGTTCTTCTTCGGATCATCGGTATAGACCTTGGCAATGTTGGAGAGGTTGACAATCTTCTTCCCGCCGAAGCGCTTTGCAAGGTATACGGCATCGGTGTCGGTGCTGAAGCCCGGCTTCCATCCCGAAGCCACGAGGATACGGCCGCGGTTGGTGATTTCACCTGTAGGATTCGTGACGACATCACATGTGACGTAGTCGGAGAAGACTGCCCTCATCAGCTCTGCGTTGAGATATGTTGCCTTGATTCCCAGCCAGTCCTCCCTCTCTCCGCTTGTCTCTCCCGTGATGTCACGGTAAGCCGACTGATAGACTCTTGCGGGAGCTCCGCCTCCGCAGACGAAGATGAGCTCTGCGCTCCTGTCCTCTTCAAGGTATGAAACGATTGCCTTCCTGAATTCCTTCAGAAACTCTGTATTCACTTTCTCCGGTGCGATGATCGAACCGCCGACGGAGAGCACTGTTAAACTCATATGTGTAACTCCTTGAAACGAGGATAACACATTTTATGTTCGAATACAGCTGTGAAGTGAGTCTTTTGAAGAAGCCATGGAACTTTTTGCCAAAGGAAAGAGATTGTGTTGTAAAATCTGAAATCGGAGGGGAAATGCAAATGAAGAAACTTTTCTTTTTGGTTGTTGTTCTTTTTTTGATGCTGCCTCTGGCTTCATACGGAAATGACAAGGATCTCTCTGCTAAAGTGGACTCTCTGACAAAGACTGTTGAAACGCTCACAGAGGAGAACCGGGCTTTGAAGGCTTCAATCTCCAGATATGACAAAGAGATTGAGGCATTGAAGAAGGAGCTTGATTCTCTCAAGCTGGATTACGAGTTTGATGCGCCTTTGTACCCGGTGAGATACGAGCTGACCGAGAAATCATATGCTGAATTTAAGACCGTGCTGCTTGAACTTACCAGAACTTTTGCTGAAGTATATGATGTGTCAGACGATGAGCTGGATGCAGCGCTTGCTTTGATTGAAGTCTACAGTACCGAAAGCCTTATCGAAGAGTTTTTCGGGGAGGAGCTGACGTTTATCGAAATTCTGAGCGAAGGAGAGTTGTCGTTTAATGGAGATATTTGTGACTATGAAATACATAGCGGTAAGCTCTATATTTACGACGAGTGCATAGGAACCATCGATGATGACACTTTGTCCTTTTCTGTTGATGATGAGGACGGGATGAGAATAACGCTTAACTTCTATCGTTCTTCACCGAAAAGCGGTGAGAAGATATCGCTTCTTGAGAAACTGGAGATGATGGAATCGAAAATCAATGCTACATACGCATATTGTTTCTATTGATCTGACAATGGCTATGTTTTCGGGCACCTCAGTAAACGGGATGCTTTTCCTTGTATGAGTTATCTATCTTCTCTGAAGGGAGGCAGAATAGATATGGTTAAAAAATGGGCAGGAAAGGAAAAACAGCTCAGCTGAAACACAGTCCGGTGACATAGAAATCAATCAGGATTAAGAAGATATCCCCGCTATGGGGACATCATTCT
>CAZKIT010000051.1:0-9912 GCA_964552905.1 uncultured Spirochaetaceae bacterium | reverse complement strand
TTCGCTCTCAAGCACCTTGAGGATATCTCCCGTGGTGGCAGGTTCCTCGTTGTCGATGTATGTGGCACTGGGGCCGATTATTATGTTTCCGTCCGTAGTCGGAGTAAGGTGGACTCCCAGTCCTCCGTCTCCCTTTCTCGGGGAGGGATAGACAGGAAGCGGCAGTACATCCTTCGGTGTCACATCGAGGATAAGATACTCTCCCCTGCACGGATATATATGGTACCCGTCAATGCCGAAGAGCGATGAGACATCTGCAGAAGAAAGCCCAGCACTGTTAATCACTATTCTTGCCTTTATATTGCCCTTCGTCGTCTGAACTGTGTAATAATCACCGCTGTCCACGGCTCCAGTGACAGCTGTTGAAAGGAAGAAATCAACACCATTCTCGAGTGCGTTCTCTGCAAGCGTTATCGTATAGTGGAACGGATTGATTATTGCGGTATCGCGGGAATACATTCCGCTGATTCCCCCAGTTCCGGGAGCAAGTCTCTCGAGTTCTTCCTTATCTATGAGTTTGAGACCTTTACAGCCGTTCTCAATTCCCTGTCTGTAAAGACCTTCTATAGTCTTCTCGTCATCCTCGTTAAATGACACCAGAACCTTTCCTGTCTTTATATATTCGAAGTCGAGTTCCTTCGAAAGTTCTTCAAACATGGAGTTACCCTGAACACAGAGCTTTGCCATCAGTGAACCGGGTTTGTTATTGAAGCCGGCATGAACGACAGCCGAATTACGGCCGCTTGTTGATGATGCAACGTCAGAGGACTTCTCGACTACTGCTGTATTGAGTTCGTACTTCGAGAGTTCTCTCGCTATGGCCGAGCCGACAGCTCCGGCTCCTATTATGAGTACATCATACATGTCTTTCATACTTCTGCCGCCCTTTGAAGTATTTCATATACTTCCTTTTCTCCGAGAGAGCAAAATGAACCGATGTTGTACTCGCTGAAGCATCCTGCCATCTCTTTCATTTTCTCTTCGTCCATTCCTTCAAAGCCCTTGAGAGATGCTCTGAGACCGAGGCTCGTGTACCACTGGGACTGTTTCATGATTGCCCACTCTATTGCCGCCGTCTCATCGTACGGGAAGTCGGCACCCCAGACATTCACTGCAAACTGCATGAGCCTCAATCTGCATTCGGGTTTCTCTGATACATACTTCAGCCAGGAAGGCGTAATCATCGCAATGCCTTCTCCGTGAGCAAGATCAAAGCGTGCAGAGAGTTCATGCTCGATGAAGTGACATGCCCAGTCTCCACTGCCGCGTCCCCTGTCGAAGATGGGATTGTGGGCTAGTGTTCCCGTCCACATGACATTCTCCCTTATTGTGAGAGAATCGGGATGCTTCATGAGAAGCGTACCGTTCTGGATGATATTCCTCATCGATGCTTCAAGAAGCTTGTCAGAGAGGTCATTGTGATTTTCTGATGTGAAGTAGCGTTCCTCAAGGTGACTGAGGATATCTGCAAGGCCGCATGCCGTCTGGTACGGAGGAACGGATAGTGTATTCACCGGATCAAGAACAGCAAAAAGCGGTGCGGCGTCTGACGACGTTCCGATGAGCTTCTTCCCTTCGTGTGATATTACTGCAGACTCTCCTGTCTCGCTTCCCGACGACGCTGTCGTCAGGATAACGCCGTTCTGAATATCCGTTGAAACGTTCTCGTAGGAGAGGAAGCACCTTGTCCAGAGCTCCTCTGCGTCCCGGCATCCCAGTCCCAGTGCAATGGCCTTTCCCGTATCTATGACGGAACCACCACCGATAGAGAGAACAAAGTTGCACTTGTTTTCACGGAATGTGTCGATTCCCTTCTGGACTATATCCAGCGTAGGATTCGAAGTCACTTCGTCGAAAACAACATGCTCAATGCCGTTTTCATCGAGTGATGATGTTACTTTATCAAGAAGGCCGCAACGCTTCGTGTGGCCGCCCTTTCCTATAACGACGAGAGGCTTCTTTACCGAGAAGCTCTTGAGTATGTTTCCGATTTCACTTGTCCTCTCAGGACCGAAGTAGATACGTGTCTTTGAATAGAAGTCGAAGTTAAGCATTCTTGCTCCTTTGATGTTTGTATGTAGCTGACAATAGCATTACGAGAGCTATGATTATTGCCGAAAAACCGAATAGCCAGTCAGGCGAATATTCGTAGAGAAGGTTCACAACCTGGATTGCCACTACGGAGAACACGGCCGAGAGTATGAACGAAAGCGAATATATCTCAGAGCCGTATTCTTCGCCGCATTCTAGTGCGAGAACCGCATCCGAAAGGCTCTTCAGGTTACCGTAACTCAGGCCGATTACAAGTATTGAAACAAAGAGGAGAACAATACTCTCCGATGAAACGGAGATGAGAAGAATCATTCCGATAATCGAGAGTGCTGACGAAAGCATCATGCTTCCCTTTATTTTCTCCTGTTTTATTCTGGGGTTGATTATTATCATGGTGAAGAGCGTCGCTACGGCATAAAGGCCGCCGACTGCTGAAAGCGATACGCCGCTTATCCCCCTGTAGACAGAGAAATACGGGGTGAACAACAGACTCGATGTTGTTGCCACGTTGTAGTAGACGTAGACAAGGGAGTTGATCATCACTGCCGTGATGGCTGACGGTTTACGGACTATCCACTTGAGGAAGGAGGAGACATCCACAGAAGATGCCACTGCCTTGTTCTCCCTGACTCTTATTCCCGTCGGTGTCTCACTGACGAAGCGGTGTCTGATAACGGCCTGCACGGTCATGAGAACAAACGATACAAGAAGGAAGACTCTCTCTCCGCTGACGACGCCGATCTTCGTCACGACAACGCCCGCCAGCGGTGTCAGGACACCTGCTCCGACACTGATGATATTGAACGCATTCATGGCGTCCATGCTGTTTCTGTCCGATGTGTCCTCTATCATGAGAAGGTAGTAGGCCGTACTCATGATTCTGTTGAGGCCGGTAAGAATCATTCCGAACATCACGACATAAAAATTCGTACTTACGAGGAACAGAAGAGCAGGAAGTGCCGATGACAGGAAATCGAAGACAAGAAGAGAATTCTTCCTCCCCATCCTGTCGACAACAAATGACGAGAAGAACGAGAACACCAGTGCAGATATGTTCGACACTGTCATCAATAGAGATACCTGACTCTCGGTTATTCCTTTTTCAAGAAGATAGAGACTCAGGTAATACATGTAGAATGTATAGGGCACTATCCAGAAAGGAAGCGCCCTCATGCATACTTTTGCATTCTTCTCAAGCTTCATATTCTATCTCCAGTGAGATGTGCTTCTTTATTTCCCCGATTATGGAAGACGGAAGCTCTTCCTCTCTGTTCACCATCGAGATAAGCGATGAAGCAAGAGCGGCAATGGTATCTGTATCGCCACCGAGGGAGGATGAGAGGAATATCGCCTTCACGGGGTCTGATGTGTACATGAAGAGAGCAAAGACAGCGCCTGCCGTCTCGTAGCTCTCGAGTCCCGTTCCGAATACGCCGTAGAGGAAATCGAGAAGATAGTCTTCGCTCCACTTTGTGATGTCGAGTGTTTCAAGGTACTCCAGTCTCGATTTAAGAGAAGCAGCGGCACTTACCCAGGGAGCCTTCACTATTCCTTCTTCGCACCCTCTCACAGCTTCGGAAAGGATTTCTTCCCTTACCTTTCCTTCGACAGCGGCCTTGAGGGCATAAGCGTAGGCATACGCACTCTCGAACGCAACGGAGTTGTTGTGTGTCGGAAGAAGCGCACTATAGACTGCGTCGTCAAGAGATGTGCCGAGGATAAGGGACGCAAAGACAGCCGAAGGCACTCTCATGATTCCGCCGCATGTCGTTCCGAAGATTCCCGTCGAAGACGGATCCTTCCCGTTCTTTATATCATTGAGGGCCCTGAGACTGCTCGGGCCTATGTATTTCTTTTCAACTGCACCTGTCTCGTCTATCCAGTGAATAAGTGCATCCACTGTATTCTCGACAGTGACTTTCCCGTCAGAAAGATAACGGCGAAGAAGATAGAGGTTCTGCTCGGTATCATCAGTAACCTCATAGTATTTGAGGTTACTGTGATTCTGGCTCTTTTCCTCGGGAACGAAGCCGTCTATTCTCCCTATGTTTTTCTTTATGTCGGAGCGTGTCATGAACTCCGTCGCCTTCCCCACTGCGTCGCCGGAAGCGAAGAAGGAAATATATCTAGACAAGAGACGAGAGATATTCATAATCCTTCCTCAGTCTCTCATCGATGTCGTCGATGTAGAATTTGTAACTGGGCTCGAGTGTATAGTAACCCGAGTATCCTCTCTCCTTAAGGAGTGCAAAGAGAGCTTTCCAGTCAATTGAACCTTCTCCTATCGGGAGATGCTTCGTGTTGTCCTTGAAATCGCTGAGATGAAGGTGTGCCGGTACACTCTTCAGGTTCTTTATGAAGAAGTACGGGTCGACGTTGCCCTCGAGGCTCTCGGTTGTATCGATGATGATTTTCATATCCGGCATGTCCATCGATTCGACATACTTATCGAGTGTGTCCGGATACTGTCCGACACCCTCGGGATGGTTCTCCATGCAGAGTGTAACTCCTCTCTCTCCCATCTTCTCGTAGAGGAAGCGGATGTTGTCCCTGATGGGTTTACCGATCTTCTCCCACATTCTTCCTTCGTAGGGAGTTTCCGTGTGGATGACCATGATGTGTGTGTCCGCCTTTTTAAGAAAGACGGAAAGTGTTTTCACATACTCCTCGAATTCCTTTCTCATTTCGGGATTGGCATTATAGAGAAGTGCAAAATAAGCAAGGGGGAAATGGATGGATGACACATGCATGCCGAGCCTGTCTATGGCGCCAAGTCTTTCAAGCGATGTGTCTGCCATGCACTGCGGCATGAGTTCGATGTTCCTGAAACCTGCCTTCTTCAGGTGTTCCAGCCCTTCGATTGTTTCGTAGGTGTACAGTGCTCCTGTACTGAATGCGAATTTATCCATTTCGTCTCCTTTACCTATGCCCCCGTTTTCCGGGGGCAGGTGTTAAATAATTATTTTCAGTCAATATCCTGGATGAGCTGGCTCGCTGCATTCTTGAATGCATCTGCCGGAGTCTTTGTTCCGTGCTCGATGTCATCAAGAGCATACCAGAGCAGACTGTCCATTGTTCCCATTGCACCGAAGTGTGTGTAAGCCCATGCATAGGAAAGCTGCTTTGTTGCAACATTGTAGAGTTCGTTGTTCTCGATCTTGTCCTTGACCTCTGCAACTTCAAGAGAGCTCTTTCTGATCGGGAGGTAGCCGCTTGCAAGAGCGAATGCAGACTGGTTCTCTGTGTTGAGAACGTATTTGATAAGCTGCCAAGCAGCATCCTTTGTCCACTTGTCTGTTGTCAGGATTGTAGTTGTGCTTCCGCCGAGTGCAACAGCCTGCTTCTTGAAGCATGGCATCTCGATTGCGCCGAGTGTGAATGACGTGCTACCTTCCCATCTTGTGATTCTGTTGGATGTAGCTGCGACGAATGCGAGGTTGCCTGCAAGGAACTTCTTCTCTGCATTGGAGTGTGCACCTGCTTCCATGACGCCGCTGTCGACGAGGCTCTTCCAGTAATCTGCAACTTCAAGACCGCTTTCGTTATCGAATGTCGGTGTGATTGTGCCGTCAACAACTTCAACAACCTGGTTGTCGTTCTGATAGAGCATGCTCTTTACAAGCCATACGCTGTCGGATGTATCGAAGCCTGCTACTCCTGTTGCTGCCATGACTGTCTTTACGACTTCAACGAATTCATTCCATGTCTTCGGGGGATTCTTCTCGAGGTCAAGACCTGCTGCAGCGACAAGTTCCTTGTTATAGTAGATGACCTGTGTCGAGATGCCGAACGGAAGAGAAGCAATCTTTCCCTCGTACTTTGCATACTCGAGAATACCGCTCTGGATATCGGCAACATCAAACTCTGCGTCTGTTGTTGCGAGTTCTTCCATTGAGAAATCTCCGTCCTGTCCGGGATAGAGCTGGCTAGCGGATGTGATGACCATGTCAGGAGCATCGCCTGCCATCTTTGCAGCACTGATCTTTGTTGCGCTGTCTGCATAGGAACCGGAGTATGTCAGTTCGATTGCGATTTCCGGATGTGCTTCCTGGAAGGCTGCAACCTGACTCTCGAAGAATGTTCCTGCGGAGCCGCTGATGGAGTACCAGACCTTGAGGTTCACAACCTCGGGTCTTGCTTCCTCAACAGCTGCTGTTTCTGTCTTTCCCTGAGCGAACAGGGTTCCCATTACGGTCAGCATGACTAACAGTAAAACGATTAATTTTCTCATATAAGCCTCCTCTTCAGCTTCATGATTTCATTCCGGTCAGTGTTATGGACTTGACCAGCTGTTTTTCGAAAATTACGAAAATTATCAACACAGGGAGGATGGACATTACTGCAGCTGCCATCATCACCTGGTATTCACTTGATGATTCCTGTACGAGGTACTTCATTCCTATCGGAAGTGTCCTGTACTTTTCCTTGTTTGTTATGATCAAGGGCCATGTGTAACTCTTCCAGTGTCCGAGGAACGAGAAGAGCATTGCCGTACTGATGCTTGACGTCGAGTTCGGGATTACGACCTTCGAAAGAATACGGAAGTAACCGCAGCCGTCAAGCTTTGCCGAGTCACAGAGATCCTTCGGAATCGAATAGAAGAACGACATGAGAAGGAAGATTGTGAAGGCCGAGAATACCTGCGGCAGGATTATACCGGCGTATGTGTCGACACCGTGCATCTTCGCGACAAGCAGGTACATCGGAACAAGCGTGACTACGAGAGGCACGAACATCGTCGTTCTGATAAGCACGGTCAGGAACTTCTTTCCGGGAAAATCGAGGAACACGATGCAGTATGCTCCGAATATGGAGATTACTATCTGCAACAGAGTCTGCACGACCGATGTGAAGATACTGTTGAAGTAGTATGTTCCGAACGGAATCATGTCGAAGACCTGCTTGTAGTTGTCCCACTTGAAGGATGACGGGAGCCACTTCGGAGGATATGTATATACGTCCGCTGTCGTCTTGAATGACGAGAGGAACATCCACACGAAGGGGAATATCATCAGGAGGGAACCGATGAAGAGAATGATGAATACAGGCCAGTTGTAGTGTTTTCTGGATTTCTCCATGACTGTCTTACTCATAGGAGACCTCCTTCTTTGTCCCGAGGAAACTCTGAATCTGAGTCAGGACGAAGATGATGATGAATAGGATGATTGATACTGCACACGCTCTTCCCATCTTTCCTCTCGTGAATGCCTGCTCGTAGATATAGTTGACGATGAGTGCCGTCGAATACTGCGGGCCTCCCTTCGGCGTCATGACGTTCACTTCTGCGAATACCTTGAAGGTGTTGATGATACCTATCATGATGACAAAGCTTGTGATAGGTCTAAGAAGCGGAAGCTTTATCTTCGTAAGAATCTGAAAACCGTTCGCACCGTCGACCTTTGCAGCATCTATGTACGAATCAGGAATGTTCTGAAGTCCTGTGAGGAAGAGGATGATGTTATATCCGACACCCTTCCATACACTGAAGAGGATGATGGAGAATAGAGCTGTCTTCTCTCCGTAAATCCACTGCAGGGGCTCGAAACCGAAGAATGTGAGAATCTGGTTGAGGGGACCGACATCCGGATCATAGAACCATATCCAGATGAGGGATGATGCGACAACAGGTACGACTACCGGAGCAAAATACGAGGAGCGCAGGTACTTTCTGAATGGGATCTTCGTATCGAGCATGAGTGCGATGATAAGTGCAAGTCCCGTGTCGAACACAAGCTTACCGATTGCAAAGTAGACAGTATTTCTCAAAGACTTCCAGAAGTACTCGTCCTTGAATACATACTTGTAGTTGTCCACACCGTTGAATGTGCCGTAGCCCTTGGATGTGTTGAAGTTGGTAAAGCTGTAGTAGACGACCTGTACGACAGGAACGATGAACAGCATTACAATCGCGATGATGACGGGAATGAGGAGGATGGCGGCAGTTGCAACCTGATCTTTGTAGTAGAGCTTTCTGCCAAACTTTATCTTCATTTCCTTCTGTCCGTTTTTCATAGTTACTCCTCAGAAGCCGCCGACCGTCACGGCATCGGGTATTATTCTTATTTCAATTTCACCGTCTGTTATTGCAAAGGGATTGCCGTCGATAATGACATGTGCCAGAGCAGATAGTCCGCTGAAGACAAGCCTGTCACTTTCGTCGAACACTATCTCCTTCGACTCCGTCAGTCCCTTGTAGTTCCAGGATGACGAATCGGAAGTAATCATCACCCTGTCGGTAAAGGTCACAGCACCCGGATGGTCAAAGCCGCAGGCCGAGAGAAGGCCGCCGAATACGGCACGTCCCGATAGTCTGTCCTGCCAGAGAGTCGAGATGTATATTCCTTCGACAGAACTGTAGTCAGAGTCAATCTTCTTTCCGTTGACAGAGAAGGTGAACGATGATGAGAGGATATCTCCAGAAGGAGTCTCCTCCACGCTTTTCCCTTCCCTTTCCATAACAGAAGCACTGAGGGACGCAAGTCGACCGTCGACTGTTCCGAGGAACGTGTTTCCGATAACGACATCATTGAAACCGCAGCCGAGTACCTTTCCCCCGCTTGTTACTTCAACGGCGTCAATCCTCTTCGTTTTCGTCAGAGCATCACGCCCCAGTCCGGAGCGGACTATCGGGCCGACATTAGCCGTTCCCGCAGGGTAGCCGACAACGACGATGTCTCCCCGTCCTTTCTTTATGAGAGTGGAAGCCACATAGCTTGCAGTACCGTCACCTCCGATGGTGACGACTGCATCAATCCCGAGAGAAATCAGATTCTCGACTGTCTCCTCTATCCTTCCGACATACGACTTCTCCGAAAGTGGAGGAAGAGCGACTATCTCTGTCTCCACTCCCTCGATGACAGCACCGTACGGAACATAGAGCACGGAGAATGAAGAGAGGATATCTGACAATGCCTTATCTTCTCTGATTCTCCTGTAAGGGAAATTGGGATTGGCTACAACGGCTCCTTTCATCTTAAAGGTCACTCCCGAGAAGAATCTTGAATGCCTTTCCACTCTTCAGAAGGTCAAATGCCTTCTGTCCTTCCTCGAACGGAAGACGATGGGTGATGAGCTTTCTGTAGAGAGCAGGATCTGCCTTTATCATCTCGAAGGCCTTTTTGAACTGCCTCAGCCCGAATCCGCTGCATCCCTTTACGGAGATTTCTGAATAGTGGACGCAGGAAGCGTCAACTGTGAGGTTCACTCCGCTTGGAAGTCCGCTGAACACGAGAAGGTTACCGCCTTCCCTGATAAGCGGCATATACTGCGGAACAAGTTCCGGAATATTGACTGCGATTACGACGTTGTCGAACTCGCCTTTCTTTACAGAATCGAATTCTCTTGTCTTTATGCCGAAGCTCTCGAGCTGTTCTCTTCTTTCCTTTGATGGTTCAACGACTGCAACATCAATACCGATCTGCTTGTAGTAGAGAGCAAAGAGAGCTCCCATCGGGCCACCACCGACAACAAGTACGTTACTGTAGCCGGAAATCGTCTCGAGTCTCTCGACACCGTTGATTACACAGCTGAGAGGTTCCGTGAGTGCATAGACATCATACTCGGAAGTATCCTTTACAGGAGGAAGCGGGAAGAGTCCGTCCTCATAACCGAGAGGTACTCCGATATATTCTGCAAAAGCTCCGCCTTCGAGGTAGTGCTTGTTACGGCAGAGGTCGCCCTTTCCTGCCTTGCAGAAATCACACTCGCCGCATTCGTAATACGGAGCTGCGACAACCCAGGTTCCTTCTTCAAGGCCGAAACCTTCCGCTGTTTTATATATCTGACCATAGAGTTCGTGGCCGAGAATCGTAGGCGGCTTGAAATACTTATGTCCTTTGTAGACTGCCTTGACGTCAGTTC
>CAZKIT010000050.1:0-10194 GCA_964552905.1 uncultured Spirochaetaceae bacterium | reverse complement strand
ATTCCTCTTGAGAAGTACATCCTCGACCTCCAGAGAATAACTGGTAAAAGGCCGGTTGCAGTCAGACGCTGGTGTCACCTGAGGGTCCTCTCCCTCTCCGATCCGGCACCGGATCCACCTGAAGACCTCTGGTGATCCACTTCATCTTTAATCGCTGAAATTGAATTTACTAAATTCGGATTCACTAAATTTGATTTGACTATATCTTCCTCATCCTCTATCATGATTATGAGGAATGAATATGTTTATCGGACGAAAAAAGGAACTCGAAAAGCTTGAAAAGCTCTACGCGGCAGGAAAGCAGAAATTCGTTGCAGTCTACGGAAGGAGAAGAATCGGGAAAACCGTTCTCCTCGAGGAATTCATGAAGGGAAAAGAAGGAATCAGGTTCGTTGCATTCAGAGGAAACAGGGACCTGCTTTTCAAGAGCCTCTGTGACATGACAAATTCCTTTTTTTCACCGGATGGCCCGCAGTATGCCTTCAGGGACCTCGATGAACTCTTTGCATTCATCTTTTCAAAGAGTCTGACCAGTCAGTTCTGCTTCATAATCGACGAGTATGCATATCTTGCAGAGTTTTTTCCCGAAGCATCATCGCTCCTGCAGAAATACATTGACGCGTACAAGGAAAAGGGAAAGCTCTTTCTCGTTCTCTGTTCATCATCCCGCTCCTTCATGGAAGCTCAGGTCATGGGTTCATCAAGTCCTCTCTACGGAAGACGGGATCTCTCCCTGAAGCTGGGACCGTTCGGAATCCCGGAGACAAGGGCAATGCTTCCGCTTCTTGCTGACAGCAGGGACATATTCAAGGTATGGGCAATCACCGGAGGGGTTCCCCTCTATCTTTCACTCTTTTCCTCATACAGTGATGTCGACGAAGCCGTCAGGGATCTCTTTTTCGATGAGACGGGTTATTTCGTGAACGAGGTTCCTCTGATGTTCCTCATGGAAAACAGAAATGCGAAGAACTATCTTACAGTCTGTTCTCTTCTCGCTTCAGGTTCAAACAAGCTCTCCGACATGGCGAACAAGTCCGGCCTTTCCACATCCCTTGTCGCATCGGTGCTGGAAAGCCTTTCCGAAATCGACATCGTCGAGAGAGAGGAGAGCATTTCGCCGTCCTCGCGTAAGCCCGTATGGAGAATAAAGGACCGCCTCGTTGCATTCTATTACCGCTTCAGATACCCTCTCTCCTCCTACAGCGAGGAACAGATGATGAGAAACTACCTCACTCATATAAACGAGTTTCTCGGATTCTCATTCGAAAAGCTCTGCTCAATGGCTCTGCCGAAAATCATTACGAAGCCGATCAGGGAGATGGGACGCTGGTGGGGCGGAAATCCCGTCACGGAAATCGACATAGCAGCTTGGACGGATGACGGAGAACTGGTGGCATGTGAATGCAAGTACATCTCGAAGGATATCTCCTCCGAGATAATCTCAACGCTCATGCGCCGGGCCTCTCTCATCAGCGGGGGAAAAAGGACGTCATTCATCTTCTTCACGAAGGAAAAGACAGCCCTCTCACCCTCTGACTATCCGTCATGCTCGTTCTACTCCATCCATGATGTATTCTCGCTTCTCAGCTGAAAGAAAAAACTCTTCGGCAGGGGACTAGAAAGAAAGAAGGAAAACACAATATAATCGATGGCGATGGAAAGATGGCCGAGTGGTCGAAGGCACTTGATTCGAAATCAAGCAAGGGGCAACTCTTCGGGGGTTCGAATCCCCCTTTTTCCGTACAGTTGACTGCCTCCTTATTAAGGGAGGCAGAATTTTTCAGTCAATATATCCGAGTTTTTTCAGCGTAAGATATATCCCGTCATCATCGGGAGAGGGAGAGATGATGTCTGCGGAGGCCTTAAGCCTCTCGTCTCCGCTCTCCATGGCGACCGAGAGTCCGACTGAAGAGAGCATGTCGCGGTCGTTCCAGCCGTCGCCGAATGCCACGGAGTCCTCACGGGGGATGTTCTCCAATTCGAGAATACGTTCAATTCCGATGGATTTACCCGCATCGAGTGGAATCATATTCACAAGGTATTCGTGTGAACGGTTGAACACGAAGGATGAGGAAGCGACTTCCCTGAATGGCTCGAACTCCTTCTCGTCGGCGTAGAGATGAAGCATATATACGGACCGGGAAATAGGGAACGAAGGATCAAGCTGAGGATGGAAGTTGCCGAAGTCCTCAATCACCTTCCCGACGTGGTCATTCATCCTGTTGACGAATACACCCCTGTCCGTCCAGCCCCCGAGGGCGATGTCCATCTCCCTCGAGATGGTGAGAACAGTACCGTCCGGTTCCACATTCAGGTGATGCTCGAAGATGAGAGAGCCGTCCCTGTAGACCTGCTGGCCGTTGAAAAGAATCATGGAGCGGAAGGTGTAGTCGGCCCCCCTCTCCATGAATGCAACGGACTCAAGTCCGCGGCCGGAGGCGAGGACAACAGTGTGTCCTCCCCTCTCAAGCTTCTTCAGCGCCTTCCTTGCACTTTCGGGGACACACTTTGTTCTGTGGCTGTAGAGTGTGCCGTCGAAATCAAAAAAGAAGCATTTTCTCATAATCAGTTATACTTTGCCTGCAATTCCTCGAGAGAAGAGCGGGCATCCGCACCGCCGATGAGGACGCTTGTCCACATCGTGCCGACGTCAGAGGCAAAATCCGATGCCCTGTCGAAGATGATGTCATATTCTGTTATGTCCTTCATCTCGAGGGCTGCCTTGACTGCCTGGGCATATGTGTAGGCCTTTGTTCCCTCTTCCGAATTGTTGAGGAACTTCTGGTACTCCTCGTTCTCGAGCTGGGATGTGGAAATCGGGAGGTTACCTGTTGCCGTCAGCCATTCCACATTCTCTTCGGCCCCGCTGAGGAACTTTATGAGAAGCCATGCAGCGACTCTCTGCTCGGTTGTGGAGTTGGTGAATACGGCATAGTTTTCACCCTTATTGAATGTGACTGCAGTCGAGGATGAATACTGCGGAAGGGGTGCAACTCCCACTTCGAAGTCCTTCTGTCCTGATGCCGGATTCGGAACAGCGTACTGGGCGCCCGAAGCCGTACCTATATACATATAGCACTCCTCCATCTTGAAGCCGGAGTTGCTGTAGTTGCCACCTGCGGAAGGCATGAGAGCCGGAAGAGTGAAATAACCCTTGTCCATGTTCTCCTTGTAGAAATTCAGGACTGCGAGGGATGCCTCGTTGTCGACGTCGACCGTGCCGTCGGCGTTGATGTAAGCGCTTCCCCACTGAGACGACATTGTCTTGAAAGCCTGCTCTCCGGGAGCCGTGTCATAGCTGAAGCCGGGCTTGCCGGTGTCTTCATAGATGTATTTCGATACCTCGACGACTTCGTCCCATGTTGTCGGAACGGAGAGGTTGTGCTCTTCGAAGTATGTCCTGTTGTAATAGAGCACATCCGTGGTCTTCTTGTTTGTCGGCCATGCATACATCGTTCCTTCCTCTCCGAAGCTCTTGCACTCCTCGATGTAGTTGGAGAAGAAATCGCTTGCTTCCTCTTCTGTGTAGCCGATTGTGCTGTCAGTGAAGTAAGGCATCAAATCGACGAGGGCACCGGATGCGATATACTCGGGGAATGTCGTACCGTAAAGGTTTGTGAGCGTCGGAGTTGTCTTGCTGATGATGTTCTGGGTCACCTTGTTGGTGAGGTCTCCGATGGCACCCTGGTTGGAGAAGTCAACCTTGATGTTGGGATATTTTTCCATGAAGGCGTTGACCATATTCTCAAGGTACGGGTAGTTTTGGGTACCCGTTCCCGTCCAGAAAGTGATTGTCACCTCCTCCTTTTCGACGAGGACCTTCTTCACAGCGTCCTGGATACTGGCTTCAGAAGAGCTCTTTTCACTAGAGCCTCCGGCGAAGACAGGGGCTACCGCCAGAATGGCGAGTAACATGATAACAAATAGTTTCTGGAAGTTTTTCATATCTTTACTCCTTAGTTTTATCCTTTGATACCGCCCATCTTCATTCCCGAGAAGATGTTCTTCCTGAGAAGAAGGAAGAGAACAATGAGCGGAATTGTGACTATCGTAGCCGCAGCCATCTGCAGCTCGTACTGTACCTGCCCAGTTGTCGTCGTGAAGGCGTTGGCAAGTCCGTTCGAGACAAGCCTCAGTTCGTCCTTCGTCGTGACGAGGTTCGGCCATGCGTAGACGTTCCACATCCTTATGACGACGAGAATCATCGACGTCAGAAGCGACGGCTTCACCATCGGAAGGACAACCTTCCGAAGAAAGCGAAAATGTCCCAGTCCGTCAATGCGGGATGCCGTGAAGAGGTCCTTCGGGATCTGCATCATGTTCTGCCTCAGAAGGAAGATTCCGAGGACATCGACGCAGTACGGGATTATTATCGCCTTGTAGGTGTTGATCCACCCCAGATTCGCCACAGTCATGAAGTTCGTGATGATGAGCATCTCCTGGGGAATCATCATGGATGCGAGAATCAGGAAGAAAAGCGCGTTCTTGAGCGGAAACTCCATCCAGGCAAAAGCGTATGCGGCGAATATCGAAACGGCGGTGCTGACGAGAACGACGATTATCGCAACGATTACCGTATTGATAAGGTAGCGGATGAACGGAGCCTCCGTCAGGGCATCGACATAGTTGAGCCATCTGGGTGACGAGGGGAACACGACGGGAGGATTCGCAACGGCCTCCGCCTCCGTCTTGAGCGATGTCAGGACCATCCACACGAACGGCACGACAACGATGAACGCTATGAAGGAAAGGAAGAAATAAACGAGAATCTTCCTAACCGTTTCCCTGCTTCTTATATTCATCATTTGTAATGCACCCACCTTTTGCTGAACTTCATCTGAACGGCTGTGAGCGTTCCGATGATTATGAGAAGAATCACGGCAGCGGCACTTGCCCTGCTGACCGAGCCTGCCGAGAGATAGTCTCCGAGGCTGTCCATGATATAACCGACAATGGTGATCATCATCTTAGTGTTGTCCCCCGCAGGACCGTACTTGAGGCCGAACAGGGAGATAACGGCGGAATATGCCTTGAAGGCGGTGATGACCGACGTTATGAAGACGTAGAACGTCGTGGGAGAGAGGAGCGGGAATGTAATCTTCGTGAAGGTCTTCCATCTGCTGATTCCGTCGACTGACGCCGCCTGGTAGTACTGCCTGTTTATGTTCTGGAGTCCCCCGAGAAAGAGTATCGTCTTGAGGGAGAGTCCCGACCACATCTGGTAGACGAAGAGCACGGTGAGACAGCGGTGATAGCTCTCTCTGTAGAGCTCTCTGCTTCCCGCAATTCCCACACCGGATATCCAGGCGACGGGATCTATCCCGAACCACCCGAGAACGGTGTTTATGAGACCGAAGTTGTTGTTGAAGAGTAGAGAGAATACCATGCCCGCAGCTATGACGTTGGTAACCTGCGGCAGGTAGTACAGCGTCATGAAGAGGCCCTTACACTTTATTATCGAATTAATAAGAACGGCAGCCGCAAGAGCAAGAATCATCGAGCACGGAACACAGATGAATGCGATGAAGGCCGTGTTCTTCAGGGCTCTCAGGAACGTCGCATCCGTGAGAATCTCCACGTAGTTGCTGATCGAGAATCTCACATAGTCTCCCGTGAGGAACCTGTATCCTTCCTTGAAGGACGTTATCATGGTATTGATGAGAGGATAAATCACGAAGGCTCCCATCAGGAGAAATGCCGGGAGAAGATAGACGTAGGCTATCATGTCCCTTTCTTTTCTTTCTTTCAGCCCTGCCATACTTTCCGTCCTTCCCCGTCGAATACGAATACCGCATTCGCCCTGGGCTCGAGTGTCACTCTGTCACCCTCTCCCGACGATGACGAGAAATCGAGTACGAACCTTATCTTCTGTCCGTCGGGAAGTGTCCCCTCCGCAGTGGAGAGACCGCCGCGTCTGATTCTGCTGTCGAGGGAGGAAGTTATCCTTCCGTCCTTCTTCTCGAGAAGGTTCTCCGGCCTTATTCCGACCTTGTACAGTCCGTCCGGAAGAGGAACCTTTCCCAGGCTCATCTCTCCGATGAAGAGCTCGCCTCCCGCAACTCTTCCATCGAGAATGTTGATGGGAAATGAACCGAGGAATGTCGCGACGAAGAGATTTGCCGGATTGTCGTAGATGTACTGCGGCTCACCCGTCTGCTGGAGAACACCGTTCTTCATGATTGCGACCTCGTCGCAGATGTTGAGGGCCTCCTCCTGGTCATGTGTGACGAAGACTGTCGTGATCTTCGTTCTTCTCTGGATTTTCCTTATCTCCTCCCTCGTCTGGATACGTAGCCTTGCATCGAGGTTCGAGAGGGGTTCGTCGAGAAGCAGGAGCGAGGGCTCTTTCACGATTGCACGTGCTATGGCGACACGCTGCTGCTGACCGCCCGAGAGTTCGGAGGGAAATCTGTCCATGTAGTCGGTTATCTCGACGACACGTGCGGCGTACTCGACCTTCTCATTGAGAAGTTCGGAGAACTTCATACCCTTCTCCTTCGCTTCGGTCTGGACCTTCCTCTTCTGGATCTTGGAGTTCACAATCGGGAACTCGACATTCTGCCTTACCGTAAGATGGGGATAGAGAGCATAGTTCTGGAAGACCATGCCGACTTCCCTTCTCTCCGGAGGAAGCAGCGTCACATCCCTGTCATCGAATACAATCTTCCCGTCCGTCGCAGGATAGATACCCGAAAGAAGGAAAAGAGATGTGCTCTTTCCGCACCCAGAAGGGCCGAGAAAGCCGAAGAGCGTCCCGCTCTTTATGGTGAGGGAAAGGGAATCAACAGCCCTCACCGTACCTTTCTTTGTCCCGAACTCCTTTGTTACACCGTCGAATCTGACCTTCATACCTCTTTTTCCTCCTCGATATCCTTTACCCAGTGTTCCGTACTCTCATCTCTTCCCCGGAGAAGTGCCTCCTTCAGAAGCTCCCTGACAGTGACGGATGTGTATTCTCCTTCTGCATACTTATTGAGCGTGAATCCCGCAGAGCCCGATGCGATGAACACATCGCATGCAACGGAATAGATCTTCTCCATATCGAGAGGTTTTCCGTTCCTCTCCGTAACGCTCAGAAGTCTCTCTCCGTAAGGCAGGGAAGAATCTGTGACAATGTTCATTCCGGCAACGGCAATCGGGGAAAGGCTTTCAAGCTCTCTCTTACGCAATCCCGTGTTGATATTCTCCCAGAGAACGCTTCCCTTCACCCTGAAGAGAACAATCCTGTTCTCGAAGGCCATGTTCTTCTCATATGAATATAGCGATAACTCTCCCTTCTCCAGTCCCTTTCCCATACGGCCCGAATAGAAGAGAACGCAGTCGCACTCCGTCTTTTCGAGGATGAGGGACGAGACAAGATTGCCAAGAGCTGTTCCCGTCATCTTCATTTCGTGAGTGACAGGATCCATGTTCGGAAGGGGACGGGAAAGAGTGCAGATCGGCCGGAACATTTCCTCACCCACTGTCAGTCTTCCCTTCTCCAGGATAAGGGCGACTTCCGGATTTCTCTTCGAAAATTCGTTTTCATCAAGTTTCAGATAGCCCGGTTCCACAACCGGTCTTCCGCTACCGTCAAAGAGGATCCTCAGCCAGCTGAAGCCGCGGCCGTTGCTGCCGCCTTCGGCTACCGGAACCCCGTTGATGTGTGACGCAACGAACTGGTGCCAGTGGGCTGCGAAGATTCCGTCGAAGAACGGGAGCGATGCGAGAGTCTTCACATCGTCTCCGATGAATGATCCGTCCTCTCCCTCTCTGAGGCCGAAATGAGTCAATGCGATTACGGCATCGGGATTCTCCCTCCCGAGTTCTCCGTATGCCTTTTCAGCTGATGAGGCGGTGTCGAGAAAGCGGACAGAGCACATGTCATCTGCGGTCTCCGGGGACGGCATATCCTGATCGGTTGCAAAGCCGATGAAGCCGATTTTCTTTCCGCCGCACTCTGTCGTTCCCCACTTTCTGAATAATGTGGTCTCCGCATTGGAGCAGAGGAAGGAGTACCCTCCATCCTTCTGCCACCTGTCAAAATACTTTCTCCCGTACTCCCAGTCATGGTTGCCGACAGCGGAGAAGAGAGTCTTCTGGGCCTTCATTATGCCGGAGACAGTCTCACCGCCGAGTTCCTCACTCATGGGATTGAAGAAGTAATTGTCGCCTCCGTATACTGTTATGCACTCTCCGTTCTGCTCACGGAATGTGTTTACTGCATTCGTCAGTTCCTCCGCCCTCTCGATTTCCGCATGGAAGTCGTTGACGTCTATTACCGTAACGCTGTCGAGAAGTCTGAATTCCCTGAGGGGGAAGAACTGCTGACCTGTCTTCTCCTCGTTTATGCGGTAGAGAGTGAAGGAATCGACCTCGATGGGGAGTTTTTCAAGGCTCTCCATCCTGAACTCCGTCTCGTGCGAGAATATGAGCGAGATATGAGGATGGTACTCATAGTAGCTTCCGACTCCGCCGACGACAGAGTCAATCTTCGCTTTCAGGGAATGGAGGTTCTTCGCCGCATCACTCACACCTGCCCAGAGGACATTCCTGGGCTTTGACTCGAACATCCCCATCTTCGAGAGATTGAGAGAAAACTTTCCGGCCTTCACGCTCTCGAGCGCAGCTGCCACTTTTTCGGGGTCAGCTTCCCCGATATATCTGAGAGTGAGATGAAGGTCGGCCTTCAGAGCCGGGGTATCTTCCTCCCTTGTCCTGCAGCTCTCACCTTTACGGATAAGATAGTCCGCTGTCTTTCCCTTTACGGGTATTCCTATGAAAAGTCTCACTTCAGGTACCTCCCGAAAACTTCATCCCTGAGAGAGGGAGATGAGAACGCCACAGCGATTCCTCCGTCGTTCTTCTTGTTCTCTCCCTTCTCATCAGTAACGATACCTCCGGCCTCCTCGAGGATAATCCGTGCCGCGGCATAGTCCCACGGTCCGGATTTCATGGCGACGAAGATACCTGAAATACCCGATGCCACCGAGCACATTTCAAGTGATACACAGCCGAGGGATCTCACCGCCCTCACGTCAGAGGAGAGTTTCCTGAATCCGGAACAGAGCGGAGACTCACCGAGAAAAGTATCATTGATAATCGAAACGGAGAGAATCATCGACGAGATGTCGTCCCTCGCGGTGCATCTGAGTTTCCGTCCGTTTAGGAACGCACCTTCTCCTCTGTACGCCGAGTAGAGTTCGTCTCTCTCGACGTCATAGACGAGGCCGAAGAGCGGTCTGGCGTTTTCATAACATGCAATGGATACGGCATAGTTACGGCTCTGGTTCACGAAGTTCGTCGTGCCGTCAATCGGATCGACGTACCAGCAGTACTCCCCTTCGGCATCCGAGCCGAGCTCTTCTCCAACGATGCTGTCCTGAGGATAATCAGCCCCTATTCTCTCCCTTATTGCCGTCTCGAGCTTTATGTCGTACGCGGTGACAATATCTGAAAAGGAGGATTTAGTTCTGAAGGATTGACTCCTGCTTCCTTTTGGAGGCAGAAGGGAGACTATTTCCCTGATAGTCTTTGTTGCTGAATAATATCTAGGATTGAGTATCATAACCGCGTCCCTTCGAGTTCAACTCGTCTCAACCATATGAAGCAGATGCTTCAAACCAAAGCCTTTTGGTTCGGTCAGGGACAACGTGTTAATGCAGGAGCATTAAGTTTTAGCCGCTTCCAGAATCATATCCGACCAGAAAACGGATGTTGCAGAACAAGAGGGAAAATTCCATCTATCAACATCGATTTTCCAGTTTCAACAAATGTTTAACGACGCTTTCTGAAGTGCACGCCCTAACTAAAACCAATGCAGAATACAGACCGGAATTCCATCTGTCAACAATTATTCTTCACATTTTACAAAGGCTTAACGGGGCCTTAACGAGGAGAAACCGGCCCATCTTCTGCCCACAGACAGGCTCTGGGGAAGAAAAGAGGAGAGAAAGGCAAAGAGCACTCCCGAAAGTCCGAAATCATGACGGGTTAATCTGCATTCTGCCGCAATATGCCATCATTGCACAACCGTGAACGTGGCTGAGCCTTCCAAGAACAGACAGAATGTCTGCGATATTCCAAACCGTGTGACTTTTTTCACCCGCTTTTTAACGAATTAACTTGAAGTTGCACCTTTTTGTTCTTAAATTATTGAGTAAAGAGGAAAAGGAGTAATCAATGGTAATTAGAGAATCAGCGGAAGATTACCTG
>CAZKIT010000049.1:0-10376 GCA_964552905.1 uncultured Spirochaetaceae bacterium | reverse complement strand
CATGCTGCACAGTTTCCGGAGACGCCTTCACTTCACGTGAGGAATAGTCTTTTCAGGCTCTGACTAGGAGTACGACTTCGGCCTTGACCGCTTTTCCTTCTCCCAGAGCATCGAGACCTTCGTTCGTTTTTGCCTTGACGCTTATTCTCGATATGTCAACGCCGAGGAGCGAGGAGAGACTCTCTCTTATCTGCAGGATGTAGGGTGCAAGTCTGAAGCCTTCGAGTGTGATTGTCGAATCTAGACTGATGATTTCGGGATGGACCTTGTCCAGAATCATCCTGAGGAGGGTGCGGGAGTCCGCATCCTTCCACTTTCCGTCCTCCGGCGGGAAGAAATGTCCGATGTCGCCGAGAGCGTATGCTCCGAGAACTGCATCGATTACGGCATGAATAAGGACATCACCGTCGCTGTGGGCCTCTTCGCCTTTCGTGTGGGGAAGACATACTCCTCCGATATAAAGCTTTCTTCCCTCCACCAGACGGTGGATATCATTACCGAATCCTATCCGCATTTCCTTCTTCTCCAGATCAGAGTGGTATGTAATCTTGATGTTCTTCTCGTCACCTTCAGTCATGAATACGGTGTTCCCCCCGTTCAGATATGGTTCCACATCATCCTGGAAGGAAGCGTCACAGTCCATTTCAGAGTAGACTCTTATCAGTTTCTTCTTCGTGAATATCTGCGGAGTCTGTACTCTCACGAGTGTGTTTCTGTCCTCGGAGGATGTGATATACGTGCCGTCAGTTCTCTTCACTGCGTCTGTCAGCTTCAGAGCCGGAGCGGATGCACCGTACCTTTCAGCATCGTAGAGCAGTCTTTTTATAAGGCTTTCCGTCACAAACGGGCGTGCACCGTCATGTACTGCAACAAGTGTTGCGTCATCCTCTTCAAGCTTTGAAAGATAGAGAACAGCATTCCTGACTGACTGCGTGCGGTTCATGCCGCCCTTGACGAAGTGCAGCAACGTGTCATCGGGGAGAGCCGTAGCGGAGAGAGCTCCGCTGATTTCGCTCATCCTTCCTTCCGGGTATGTTATGACGATGTTCCTGAGAAGGGGAATATCCAGAAAGGGAAGGAGAGCGCGCGAGAGCACGCTTCTTCCATCTATGATGGAGCATTCCTTCTTCTCTGTCGTGTCAGTGCCGTTATTGAATCTTGTGCTGCTTCCTGCAGCCGTGACGATCAGATCAAATGCCTGCAAAACCTTCAAGGTAAGAGAATACCAGTTTTCTTACCTCCTCCTCGCTCTTTTTTAGCACGGATGATGCTTCGTCTACAAGCATTACGAGAGCGTTGTCATAGAGCTTCTTCTCTACAGTCGGCAGTTCCTTCATCTTCGAACGCCGGTAGAGTGTTGAAACGACTTTGCAGATTGATAGAGGTGTTCCTTCCTTCAGACGGGCAGTGTTCTTTTCCACCCTGTGCTTCCATTCCCTGTCTTCGTCACCCGAATCGTCGGAGAGTGTCCTGAGGGCCGACACGAGTTCATCCCTGTCTGTAAGATGTCTCAGTCCCAGCGTAAGTGCGTTGTCCTCGGGAAGCAGGATTATCGAATCCTGGCTGAGTGCCGACAGCTTGAGGTAGTTTCTGCCGTTCCTGTCTTCCTTTTTTATTACTGAACATAGACCAACAGATGGGTAGAAAACATCTTCCCCTATCTTGAAATTCTTCGATAATTCTGTTTCTGACATGTATTTATTGTAAACGAAAAAAAAGAAACCGTCAAAACTGAGTTTTCTTGAAATTTGTAAAATTTCGACTTCTGTTTCTATATATGAACCGGTTAACAAAGCTCTTTGCTCCATATATAATGACGCTATGAAAGATCAGGAAAGAAAGACAGGCGTTCTGCTTCACATCACAAGTCTTCCGTCCCAGTACGGCGTGGGAGACCTCGGCGATGAAGCCTACAGGTTCATCGATACAATCTCATCAAACGGCATCAGCCTCTGGCAGATGCTTCCCCCGGGTCCCACGGGCTTCGGCGACAGTCCGTATGCCGCACGCTCGGCTTTTGCAGGAAATGAACTCTTCATCTCACCACGTTCCCTGTATATGGACGGTTATCTCGACCTTGAAGATGTTCTCGTGAAAGCTCCCGAGAACGAGAGGGTCGACTATGGCAAGGCGAGGGAAATAAAGATGCCGCTGCTTTTCAAGGCTGCGTCCGCGTTCCTTTCCTCTGCGGACAGAAAGTCCAGAGCTGAATACAGAACATTTCGGGATGAGAACGGCTGGTGGCTGGAAGACTATGCGCTCTTCCAGGCGCTGTGCACACGTTACAATGATTCAAGGTGGTTCTCGGTATGGCCGGAGGAACTCCGAAAGAGAGACGCAAAGGCTGTGAAGAAGGCCTTCAGGGAAGAGAAGGAGACAGTTGAAATCTACTGTGTCCTCCAGTATTTCTTCTTCAGGCAGTGGGCGAAGATGAAGGCCTACGCCAACGAGAAGGGCGTGAAGATCATCGGTGATATCCCGATCTTCGTTGCTTCCGACAGCGTCGACGCATGGACGAACACATCCCTTCTCCAGTTCGACGAGAACTGCGTCCAGGAAGCAAGTGCAGGTGTTCCGCCTGATGCATTCAGCACTACCGGTCAGCTCTGGGGAAACCCCCTCTACAACTGGGACAGGATGGCCGAAGACGGCTATAAGTGGTGGATAGAGAGAATCAAGAGCTGTCTCAGGCTCAGCGATATTGTAAGGATTGACCACTTCAGAGGTCTTGAAGCCTACTGGAGAGTTCCCTACGGAGATACGACGGCAGAGAACGGAAGGTGGGTGAAGGGACCCGGACAGAAGTTCTTTGATGCGGTGAAGAAGGAACTGGGACCGGATCTTCCCATCATCGCGGAGGACCTGGGAGTGATTACACAAGCCGTTGAGAAACTCAGGGACAGAAACCATCTCCCCGGAATGAAGATAATGCAGTTCGCTTTCGGCTTCGATGATAACGGCGAATTCGACACGACGAATGCATACCTTCTCCATAACTGTGATTATCTTTCCGTTGCATATACCGGCACCCATGACAACAACACGACTGTCGGCTGGTACCGCTCTCTGGATGAGAGGACGAAGGATATTGTCCGGCGCTACTTCGAGTGCGGGGATGACGCTGTTCTGTGGAAGATGATGAGAGCTCTCATGATGGGGCCGAGCATGTATGTTATCTTCCCGCTTCAGGACATCCTGGGGCTCGGTGAAGAGGCGAGGATGAATGTTCCTTCGACATGCGGCTCATCCAACTGGTCATGGAAGATGAAGAAGGAAGATCTCACATCTTCATGCTTTGAAGGCATAAAGTACTATTCGAAGCTTTACGGAAGATCGTAGTGAACATAATTCTGATTGAGGAGGGAGAGAGAATTCTCCCGCCCTCCGATGAGAGAACACAGCATATAAAAAAGGTGCTTCACCTGAAGGAGGGAGACTCCTTCAGATGTGGCATTGTCAACTCTTATGAGGGAAAGGCCGTTATTACATCCGTCACGGATGACGGGCTTTCCTTCACATTCGCTCCCGAAAAGGACACTTCCTCGCTTTATCCCGTGACACTCATCGTGGGACAGACGCGTCCCATATGCATGAGACGCATTCTCAGAGAAGCTGTCTCCCTCGGTGCGGCACGGATTATCCTCCCGATAACCGATCTGGGAGAGAAGAGTTATTCCTCCTCATCTCTCTACACCGGCGGTGAATACAGAAAGATACTCCTTGACGGCGCCATGCAGGCGGGAAAAACCGGTGTCAGCGAGTGCATCATCGTATCCGGCGTCGAAGAGGCCGTCGAAAAGGTTTCCTCTGACGCCCTTCTCCTACTCGACAACGTAATCGGAGCGGAGAACCTTTCCTCGATGAATCTGGGCGGGAGGAGTGTCACTCTTGCCATCGGACCCGAGAGGGGATGGTCAGCGAGGGAGAGAGAATATTTCGTTGAGAAGGGCTTCAGACCCACGCTCCTCGGCTCACGCATACTCCGTACGGAGACGGCGGTATCTGCATCGCTTGCAGTTACACTTTCGAGGATGGGGCTTCTCTGACTCTTTAATCTTCTATTGAAACTTTTGAAGCAGTGCTTCTTTCAGAGACCGGCAAGCAGATGGAAGACCTCTGTTTCTCCGTTGTCGCTGACTGTCACGACAGTACCTCCGTTGAGAGGAGCCTCATAATAGCAGCCTTTTCCTGTCTTCGTGGCATAACAGAATCTGACGCTGCGGTAATCCACAATGAAGTTGTTTATGTGCTCATGGCCGCAGATTATCGTATCTGTGTTGTCCTTGATGTTGTCGAAGACACCGTCATCATACGGGGCGCACCCGATTTTCTCGTGACAGACGCCTGACGAGTCCTTATATCCCTTTGTCCAGAGACTTCTGTCCGTGAGACTGTTTTCATAGCTTATTGTCTTTGCATATTCGATGAATGCGTCTTCATCGTAGATGCTGATATCTGTACCGAGTGCAGCATCAATGGCATCCGCATAAGCGAAAACCGGCATATGAATGAAGAGTATGGCACCCTGGTCGGAATTTCCTGAATATCGTGAAGCACTCTGGACCGAGTCATTATAGAATTCAACCTGATCTGACGTGAGATGATCCCAGTTGTAGCCGTTCCTGTACTCTTTTTTCCCCTTATTGTCATCAGCAGAGTAGGTTGTCTCGTCCCCGGTATCGAGGAAAACGAGCGTCTTCACCACGGAGAAACCGTTTCCTTCCTTTTCAACTATGTTGATTACGTAGTTGCCGGCGCGCATGCTCTTTCCGCTGTTCGTCATTCCCATGTCTGGACCGGTTCGGAAGAGACAGTGCGGGAATGAGTCGAGTATCCGGCACTGCTCCTCGATCTTCGTCTCGATTTCATTGTGGTCATGATTACCGAATACAGGGGCCCAGGGAATCGAATATGATTCAAGTATTTCCCCGATTTCTTCCAGAGTCGCTGCTTTTCCGTATGAAAGATCTCCGGTTATCGTGATGAGGTCCGGTTCGACCGATTCTACAAGGTAGTCAATCACTTGCCTGAATTCTGCATCTTCAGAAGGATGTTCGATCTGGAAGTCCGTGAGATTGAGTATTGTGAAATCCTCTCCCTTCTTCTTTTCCAGTGTGATTACCCAATCCTTTCCAGAGGCATGGATTTCTCCCTTTCCGTTCATTTCCAGGCTGTAGCAATAATCCTCATCCGGCGTACTGTTTTCTGTACATGAGACAGTGAGAATGAGCAGAACCAGAGCAGACAGTAATGTTATTCTTCCGAGAGCCTTCATGAATCAACAGTATATCCGCTCCCTCCGGCTGTCAAACCTTTTCGATTCCGAGCTTGCGGTAGTAGCTCCTCTTCATATCGGCTTCGAATTCCCTGTCGCATGCGTACTCGCGTCCCAGTACGTCAGGCCAGAGAGACGGGTCCTCCATGCACAGATAGAAGAAGACGTTCTTCCTGTATTCTTCGGGAAAGTATGAATACATCGTTGAAAACATCTCTCTCTTCTTGTCCAGGGGATAGGAATACTTTCCTGCGGTCTTCACGAGTTCCATCTCGAGAACCCTGCTCTTTCTACCTTCCTCCCTCAGATGCTGTATGACAGCCTTGGTGAAGGTGAGGGTCCCCATGCTTATCATGACAAGGTCGTCGGGAGAGAACGAGGACACGACTGCCTCGGCGACCGTCCTGTATTCATCCCTCCATCCTTTGAAGTAGAACATGGGGTGGATATGGAAACCGACCTTGTTGCCGTTGCTGCGGGCAATGCGGGCGCACTCTATTCTCTTTTCGAGAGGAGCAGTGCAGTGCTCCTCCTTTTCGATTATCGTAGGAGCGTTGAGAGACCAGGTGAAGACCATGTTGGACGGCCACTTATGCGAGAAGACATCCGTGCGTGATGCCTTGCTCTTGAGTTCGATTATTATGTCAGGGTGTTTTTCGCAGAAATGTGCAAGAGCGGTGAGCGTCGAGTAGTCGTCGCCGTAGAGAAGGGAGTCAGACGCCTGTCCTGTTCCTATATGCCACACTCCTTCTTCCATTTCAAGGTCGTCGAGCTTCTTTTCAAGGCCGGAGACTATCTTTATCTGATTTTCATTGTAGAAGGCCTGAACGGAACAGTATGCACAGCCGAAGCCGCACTGCATGATTGCGTCGAGAGTTCTGAGCTTGCAGCACCTCGTCTTCTCTCCGTCGACGGGGCAGGGACAGCGTGAGAGCACGAGCTTCTGGTCGAGTACGACCTCTTTCGTTTTGGGCCTGATGATACGAGGGGGATAGAATGACGAGTAGTCAGTCTCTCCCGCTCTTTTCTCATTCATGTAGGAGCGCAAGGCGCAGAGGTATCTTTCTCCGCTCCTTCCGTCTCTGGTGTCCGAATATTCAAGTATCCTTTCCTCTGTCACGAAGCTCTTCTCGTCCCACTGTACGAGATCCGCCTCCTCCTTTACGATTTGTGTCTTCTCCATCTCGGAGAAGTGTATTGAATCAAAGAGGTGACAGATTTTTTCTCTTATGTCTTCCGGAAGGCGGTTGTATATCCCTGTAAAGCTGCTGTTCATGTTTCAAGTGTAACCTTCTGTTTTCAAAAATGGAAGGAAGGACTATTCTGGTGTCATGGAAAGTGCAAGAGAACAGGCGAAGGCATTACCGGAGAATCCGGGCTGCTACCTCATGAAGAACGAAGAGGGAACCGTCATATATGTGGGCAAGGCGAAGAGCCTTAAAAAGAGGGTGAATCAATACTTTCTTCCCAACCGCAATGCAAAGACGCAGGCACTTGTGGAGAAAATCTACAAGATAGACTATGTCATCACGGGAAACGAATATGAAGCACTTGTTCTCGAGAACAATCTCATCAAGAAGTACAACCCCCACTACAACATTCTTCTGAAGGACGGGAAGAGTTATCCCGTGATAAGAATCACAAAGGAAGAATATCCTCGTGTCTTCAAGACAAGGCGGATAATCCGTGACGGCTCGCATTATTACGGTCCATACCCCGACGGCAAGAGGCTTGACATCTATCTCGACACCGTGAAGCAGATGTATCCTCTCAGGCTCTGCCAGGGGCCTCTGAAGAAGAAGGATACTCCCTGTCTCTACTATCATCTTCACAAATGCTCCGGTCCGTGCATCGGCGCCATCTCGCCGTCTGAATACGGCGAATACATCAAGGAAGTGAAGTCCTTTCTCGACGGAGACGATTCTTCACTCATCAGAAGAGTCGAGAAGGAGATGACGGAGGCTGCGAAGAAGCTGGACTATGAGACCGCCGCCGCCAAGCGTGACCTCAGACAGGCGCTTCTCGTGATGCAGAAGAACCAGGCGATGGAGGACCTCAACAGGACAGAGAATGCGGACAAGCGCGACTACGCCGCAATCGAGATGAGAGCCTATCTCTGTACTGTATCAATCATGCAGTTCCGTGACGGAAGGCTTATCGGAAAGGCGCTCTACCGCAGCGAATGCCTCGGCGACGAGACCGAGACTCTGCTCTCTTTCCTTATCCAGTACTATTCTGACGGAGACTCCCTTCCGAAAGAGCTCTATGTTTCGCATGATATAGACCCGGAGCTTCTGCAGAAGTATTTCAGTGAAGAGCTCAGGGGCAGCATATCGGTAAACGTTCCGAAGGACGGAAAACATTTCCGCATACTCCGCCTTGCCTCCGAGAATGCATCGCGTGACGTCGAGAAGAGACTCAGAAGTATCGACAATACCCCCGCCCTCGAACGGCTTATGGAAATCTGCGGGCTGGAAAAGCCGCCTCGTCTCATCGAAGGTTACGATATAGCCCAGCTTTCGGGGAAGTACACGGTATCTTCCCTCATCGTGTTCCGTGACGGTAATCCATCGAACAGGGAATACAGACATTTTTCTATGAAGAGTCTCGAAGAGGGGGAGATTGATGACTTCAAGTCAATCCATGAGGCTGTCTTCAGACGCTACAGAAGGCAGAGGGACGAGAAGAACGAACTGCCCGGTCTCATCATGATAGACGGAGGACTGGGACAGGTTCATGCCGCACTTTCGTCGCTGGATGAACTGGGACTTTCAATCCCGGTTGTCGGACTTGCGAAGAGAATCGAGACTATCGTGTTTCCCGACGGCAGGGAGCTTGTCCTCGATCATTCGGATCCGGGGCTGAGAGTCCTCATCGCAGTGAGGGATGAATGCCACCGTTTTGCGACATCCTTCAATCAGAGAATGAGATCGACGGATGCCTCCTTCAAGCTCCTTGAATCGATAGAGGGAGTGGGGAAGGAGAGAAGCCGCCGCATAATGGAAAAATACGGCTGCATAGAAGATATCCTGTCTCTCAGCCGTGAGGAACTCGCAAAGGGGGCGGGAATTCCCGTGGCTGTTGCGGAAAGAGTATTGAGGAAGCTCAATTTCTAGGCAAACGGATCCGGAGAAACGAGACTGTCAATCGAGAGAGAAAGCTCAGTCTCCTTTCCCTTTCCGACGATTACGGTATAGACAATCATCTCGACAGTGACAATGAGCGTGTCGCCGGATGCGCTTTTGACAGCTGTGTCCGACTGTCCGAGGAAGAGAATTATTCTTCTTACATCTTCAAGCGTATAGTTCCGCATGGCTTTCCGGAAAATGTCGGCTTCCCTGAAGTTCACCCCGTTTTTCGTCTTGTAGGTGGAGTATGTCGAGAATGCACTGAGTTCCTTGAAGATTGTCGCCTCCGGCACACCTCTCTTCTTCATCTTCAGGGCTTCTTCTATGCGTCTGAACTGGTTTGCACATACGGTGATTGCTCCCAGTACATCTCTCTGGTCGTTGAGGATTATCGAATCAACGGCTCTCAGAGCCCTGTCGAGATCGCATTCTGCAAGAGAACGGAAGAGAGAGTAGCCGTTCTCGCCCTTGCTTGCTGTCGAGTATGCCTCTATATCCTCTCTTTCAATCAGATTCTTCTCTCCCTTGAGTGTAAGGAAGTTCGTGATTGAAAGGACGAGATTCTTCATCTCCTGCGTGTTGTTTTCGACTGTACTCAGTATTTCGTCCACAGCGTCACGGGTAATCGTGAATTTCTCCTTTCTTACTGCATCCGCTATCCAGTCCTTCTTCTGCTGCTCCGTAAGTTCCCAGAATGTTACGGTTCTTTCCTTTCCGGCAGCGGATGTGAGGCTTCTGTCCCATGAGGAGGCTGATGATTCGGTTGAAGTTATGATGAGCGTCAGATCCGTCTGTCCGCTTTTTGCCGCTTCTATCGTCTGTGTATATACACTGTCGCTCTTCTTTATGTTCTCCCATCCCCTGAGTACTATGAAGCGGTAGGATGAGAAGAGGGATGACTGGCTGACGGCAGACTCATAGGATGATGAATCATCGTCTCCGACGAAGAAGGAGTAGCAGTCTGCATCCGGGTATGATGAGAGTACTCTGCTTTTTATGTTTGCTATGTAGTTGTTCTTCGTTCCCTCTTCAGGACCGAGCAGTATGTAGATTTCAGCCATCGTGTCTCAGTAACTCCGTCTTATCTCGATAAGAATACCATAAATAGGATAGTTTTTGCTTCTGATGATTCCTGCAGTATCACTTTCGGCCCAGAATTCCGCAATGGAATTCGATATATGCATTCTTCTTAGCTCGGAAGACTGTCCGTCGTCTCTGTCAACGAGAACGATGTCGTTGTCCCCGGGCTTTCTGTTGCGTGCTATGACGGCGGTGTCACCGGCCATTATGCCGCTGAGCGTCATGCTCTGCTGCGTAACGCGGAATGCAAATACGCCGCCCAGGGCAAGAGAACGCGGCAGCAGGATCGTATCTGCTCCCTCCGCATTCTCTATCTCTTCCTTGGAAGGTTCCTTTGAGAAAAACGGTACGGGAACATTCTCCCTTCCCTCGATTTCATCCTTCCTGAGGACTATGTTTCTCATTCTGTCCTTCATTACCGTCAGGTATCCCTTCTTTTCGAGGGCCTTGACTGCGTAGTAGGCTGCAGCCGGCGTCATCGAGAAATGGTCTCCGATTTCCCTGAAAGTCGGAGATGAACCGGAGGTGATTACGCATGATGATATGTAGTCCAGAATCTCGCTCTGCTTCTTCGTTTTCTTCAGCACCGTTATATTTTAGAGCAGGGATGTAAAAAAAAACAGAGGCACCGGGCCTCTGTCTGACACTGTCTTTCTTACTGGGGATCCTTTGTTATCTCCTTCTCCTTCTTTGCGACACTCTGAATCTTGTCCGCAAGCTTTTCAATTCCCTCATATAATTCATAACAGTCTATAGATACCAGCTTCTCCTTTCTCCATACAAAGTGAAGCTTGGCGTCCAGATGGAAGCCTATGCCCTTTGCTTCTTTTCTTACAGCGATGTCCAAATCCTGAAGATAGTCTTCTGCAAAACCGATCTTCTGGAGTTTCTTG
>CAZKIT010000048.1:0-10505 GCA_964552905.1 uncultured Spirochaetaceae bacterium | reverse complement strand
TTATTAGAGAATCTCATTTCCCCCTCCTTAAATCTAGTAAAGATGAGACCTTTTGACTGTTTTGTTTTTCCATTTGATTTCATCTTCTAATTCTTGCCTGGATTTGGAACTGTATCTGTGCTCTTCTGCTGTTTCGCTGAGCCCGGTTTCCGGCTTGCCGGGTGTGCAGACCAAGAAGTGGAAGGATTTTCTTTCTTAACCGGTAAAGCGTCAGATTTTACTGGAGTGTCATTTTTTTACCGTTTTTAACACTGTTTTTCTATCTCTTTCAGGTATAGTAAAATTCTCTTTGAAAACAAGGCCTTTTCTGTTCGGATGAAGGCCGTTGTCCCTTCTTTCGGCATTGTTTCTGACGGCATATTTTATGCATAAATGGAATGTACTTTTCAGACATCCGTACATGTCATGGCAACGATTGCGTCATATATCCAGTTCGTAACTCCCGTGCACTCGCGACGCATGGTTTCCATCTCCCTGAGAGTAAGGTTGCTTTTTATGACCGAAAGTGTTCTGGCTGTTATGTTATTCCTTCCCACTGCCCGCAGCGCCTCGACGACGATCCCCGATTTTTCTTCCAGTCCCCTGATATCCTTCTCCAGGGTATGATGGAAGGTTAGGGTTCTTCCGGATACATCATAGTGCCTTGCGGGGCCGCTCGACAGGAACGACGAGCCGTCGTCGTCTTCATTCGAGAGTCCCAGAACGTAGAGGCAGTGTTCTCGCGACGGGGTTATGCTCCAGCTGAACTTGCGGGCAAGGGCAACTGCGACATTCTTCATCTCTGGCGGGGTGCCGCCCGGGGAAGGCTTATAGTACAGGCCGTTCATCACACGCTCTATGCGGTGTGTTTTCTCTATCCTGTGGAGTGTCCTCTTTATCGTGTCGTAGTTCCCGTACATGAGAAAGTCATAGACGGAGAAAACGGCGCCGTATTCCAGACGTGCTATCGCTTCTCTGACTTTATCCTGGATATTCATCATCTTCTGCTCCCTGTTTTCTGCACGGTAGCAGAAAAGAGGAAGGAGAGCAAGATGTCCGGAATAACTCCTTATAGCTGAAGAAATTAAGCTATATTTTCATTATATAAAGTACTTTTATTATTTAATACATTAAGTAATTTCATTAATGGTATATATGGTACGGAAAAAACTTTGTAAATTTCTTTTCTGGCAGTGAAAACTGCTCCCTGAGGAGCAGCTTTCGGTTTTTCTTAATCTCTGTTGAACCGGTTGTCCCAGTCCTTCTCCCTGTCGAAGATGTCGCTTTCCATCGTTTCCACCTTCTTCTTGAGTTCTTCGTACTCCTTTTCGAGGTCTTCGTCCGTCGTCTCGTGGAATACTGCATCCTCCGCATCTTCGTGTCTGAAACGGGAGGAGTGTTTCCTTCTCTTTTCCGTGAAGACTGTGTCGCTGTAACCTTCATCCCTCCACTCGGAGGTTGTCAGGATGTCCTTCTCGCTCTGCTCGGGGAGTATGACTGCCAGTGCAAGATATATTGCGGCAAGGGGGAAGATGCCTGTAAAGAGGGTGATGATGAGCACGATGATCCTTGTGCTGTCCACAGATAGTCCCCTCCATTCCGCAAGTCCCGTTGCAACTCCGAATATGATTCCCCTTGGGGAGCGTGTCCATCGTCTTGTTCTTACTGACATTGTTATTCTTCCTTATATTTTCTGTTCTTCATGATGGTGTCGAGGTTCCTCAGCCTTTCCTCGAGGTCTCTGATTCCCTTCTGGAGTTCTTCTCTCGACATTCCTCTCGAAGCTTCTTTGCCGCCGTTTGATCCTCTGCCGCTGACGGATGAGTAGGTGCCGCTGGCATAGCCCGCTTTCATCTCATCCTCTCTAAGCATGGCCTCCAGCTTCATTTTCGTTCTCTTCGTCTTCTCCCTCTGTTCGACAAAGGTTACAATGATGATGAAGGAGAAGATCACTACCAGTATCCAGACAGCTGTCATCAGTTGATTCCTTTTTCCTTCTTTATCTTCTCGAGTTCTCTTTCGATGTCCTCGTCTGCTTCCATCTTACTGAATTTTTCCTCGCTTGACTCCTTCTGCCGGGTCCTGTTCAGTTCGTTATATGCATTCATCCTGTTGATTCTGTTCTCGAGATCTTCGAATCGTGCGTTGAGATTGACGTTCTCCTTCTTTCTTTCGTCGGCTCTCTGTCCTTCTCTCTGGAGGGTGAGAAGTCTGTCCTTTGCACTCTTTATCTTGTCCTCGAGGGTTGCGATTTCCTTCTTTCCCTCTTCGACCGCATTCTTGAGGCTGACAATCGAAGCCCTGATTCTCTCCGCTTCTGCAGCGGCGTTCTTCTTTTCCTGAAGCGCCTCCCTTGCAAGATCCTCCTTTCCCTTCTCGACAGCAAGCTCGGCTCTCTTCTGCCATCTTTCCACAGTGGCTTCCGCTTCCTCTTTCTTCTTGTCGAGTCTGATGGCTTCGGCCATTCTTCCCGCCGTGCTCGTTTTGAGATCGATGACCGTGTCCTCCATCTCCGTAATCATCAGCTTGAGCATCTTCTCGGGGTCTTCCGCCTTGTCGAGAAGTGAATTGATATTCGAATTTACGATGTCCTTGAATCTTGTGAAAATACTCATTTTTGTTTTTCTCCTATGCAAACTCATTTAACAGAAGTGTGCCAGATTTATATAATTCTTTATATTCTAATCAGTTAAGATTTATGGATATCTTAGTTATGCCGTTTGACAGGCCGGAATATTGGTATTTAAGACCTTTATTGGTAAAATTCCACATATGGATAACTATGATTCATCATTGAACGAGACCATCGGGGAAAGCGAAACCTTCCTTTCCATGCAGCAGAAGATAGCACTCCTGGCACCTGTCGAGAGGCCTGTCCTTATACTGGGAGAGCGCGGAACGGGAAAGGAGAAGGCGGCGCGTCGTCTCCATTTCATGTCGAAGCGCTGGGACGGACCGCTCGTCACTCTGAACTGTGCATCTCTTCCTCCTTCGCTCATCGAGAGCGAGCTTTTCGGCTGGGAGAAGGGAGCCTTTACGGGAGCCTACACATCCCGCAAGGGCAGATTCGAGGAAGCAGACGGCGGAACACTCTTTCTTGACGAGATGGGGCTAATTCCGCTTTCAGTACAGGAGAAGATTCTGCGAGTCGTCGAATACGGTACATTCGAACGTGTGGGTTCGTCGGAGAGCCGCTGTGTCGACGTGAGAATCATCGGGGCGACGAATGCCGATCTCAGAGCGATGTGCAGGGAAGGCAGGTTCCGCGAGGACCTCCTTGACCGTCTCTCCTTCGATGTCATATTCGTTCCTCCCCTCAGATACCGCGGAGGTGACATAATGCTTCTAGCGCAGTTCTTCGCAGTCAGAATGGCCGCAGAGTGCGGACGGAACGGTACTCCCGTCTTCTCCCGGAATGCAGAGAAGACTCTTCTTTCCTATCCGTGGCCGGGAAACATAAGGGAGCTCAAGAATGCCGTGGAGAGGGCTGTCTACAGCGCTGAGGGAGAGGTTATCGAGGATATAATAATCGATCCGTTCAGAAATCCTTACGAGAATAAGAATGAGAACGATGAGGATGATGTATTCTCCCGCTATGAACTTTCAGAACTCCGAAAAGCGAAGGAGGATGCAGATGTCTCATTCATGAAGAGGGCGCTTAAAGAGAGCGGCGGCAATCAGAAAAGGGCCGCGGAACTCCTTTCCATCAGCTATGATTCATTCCGCGGGCTGTACCGTAAATATGGTAATGTGCTTATAAAAGAGTCGAAAAAGGAATAGACTGCCCATATGAGTACGTTATATATGGTGGCGACACCCATCGGAAACCTTGAAGATATAACACTGCGTGCCCTGAGAATCCTCAGGGAAGTGGATACGATTGCCTGTGAGGACACGAGGCATACGCAGCTGCTTTTATCCCACTATGAAATACAGAAGAGGCTGATAGCCTGTCACTCCTACAACGAGGAGGAGTCCGCGAAGGGCATCATCGCACTTCTCGATGCGGGACAGAACGTCGCCTACTGCTCCGATGCCGGAACTCCGGGGATAAGCGACCCGGGCTCGAGGCTCTCCGAGCGTGTGAGAACTGAGAGCGACCACACCGTCGTACCCGTTCCGGGGGCAAGCGCATTCGTGTCGCTCATCTCCGCCGCGGGAAGAATCGGCAAGGCCTTCACGTTCGAGGGCTTCCTCTCCCCGAAGAAGGGAAGGAGGACAAAGAGAATCGAGGCTCTCGTCTCCCGCGGTGACACGTTCATAATCTACGAGTCCCCATTCCGTGTACTCAAGACCATGGAGGAGCTGAAGTCCTTTCCCCAGATAAAGCGTCTTGTCGTCGGGAGAGAGCTCACGAAGGCCCACGAGGAAATCTCTGTCGGAACCCCTGAAGAAATCTATGCCGATTATTCATCGCGGCCGGCCGTAAAGGGCGAATTCGTCATACTCTGCGTCATGGGAGACGACTGTGATAACGATAAAGAAGATTAAGACACTTAAACCCAGAGTCCGGGTAAGAAAGCTCGGGGAGATTTTCCATAACACGAATGTAACGCCATTTGAGGAGGAATACCTCAGCTCTGCACTCGATATGCTCCTTTCCGAGGAACTTCTTTCGGATAAAGACAGGGAAGATATCCTCTCCTTCTACAAAAAGGGCGGGAAGGAGGACTATGAAGATATCTACTACAGGACGCTGACAGTTCTCGGAGAAAGCGTTGCCGACTGGGATGTGCGGGATGATGAGGGGAACGTCGCGTGGGAGAGAAGAACTGTCTTTCCGCATTTTCTCTACCTCGATCATCTCCGCTCACCGTACAACGTCGGCTCGATTTTCCGTTCATCCGAGGCATTCGGCGTTGAGGAGATTTTCCTTTCCCCGGGTTCGGCTTCTCCTCTTCACGAGAGGGCGAGACGCACGAGTCGCGGGACCGTCGACGGCGTCAGATGGGACTGGAGGGAAATAGAGGATATTCCCGATATGCCTCTGTTCGCGCTTGAGACCGGTGGTACGGATATAACGGAATTCAGTTTTCCTGAAAGAGGAATCTGTATAATCGGAAGCGAGGAAGAGGGGGTGTCTTCGCGTTCGCTCGAGATGGCAGAGAGGTCGTTCGGAAGAGTTTCCATCAGACAGTATGGTGTAAAAGGCTCAATTAATGTAGCATCTGCAGTAGCCATACTTCTTCAGTACTGGTCAATAAACGAGGTTTTATAGCAATGGATAACAGAGAGAGTTTCAAGAGCAGACTCGGCTTCCTGCTCGTCAGTGCGGGTTGTGCAATCGGAATCGGAAACGTATGGAAGTTTCCCTGGCTGGTAGGACAGTACGGCGGCGGCATTTTCGTCCTCATCTATCTCATATTCCTCGTAATCATGGGCATTCCCGTGCTTACGATGGAAATAGGAATCGGAAGAGCAAGCAGACAGAGCACGGTCAACGGCTTCAGGGCTCTCGAGAAGAAGGGGCAGAAGTGGCATCTTGAAGGTTATTTCTCCATAGCGGGCTGCTATCTTCTCCTGATGTACTACCATTCTGTAACCGGGTGGATGATGGACTATGCCTGGAAGTTCGCCACAGGAACTTTCACTTCAGGTACGGATGTGTCCGGTGTATTCTCCGGCATGCTCTCGTCGACTTCCGAAAGCATCATCTTCATGCTTCTTGCAGTGGCCATCGGAATCGTGGTCTGTGCCAAGGGGCTCCAGAACGGTGTCGAGAAGGTATCTAAGGTGATGATGCTGGGTCTTCTTGCCCTCATCGTGATTCTTGTAATCCATTCATTCACGCTCTCCGGAGCCGGAGAGGGACTCTATTTCTACCTTGTTCCTTCTCTTGACGCCATTAAACAGCACGGCCTCATGAACATCATCGTAGCTGCGATGAACCAGGCGTTCTTCACTCTGTCTCTCGGAATCTGCGCAATGGAGATCTTCGGAACCTACATGAGCAAGAATCACACTCTTCTCAGCGAGGCGGCACGTATCTGCGCTCTGGACACCTTCGTTGCATTCTGCTCCGGTCTCATCATCTTCCCCGCATGCTTCAGCTACGGCGTCACACCCGATGCGGGAGCCTCCCTCATCTTCATGACTCTTCCCGAGGTCTTCAAGAACATGGCGGGCGGAAGGGTATGGGGAACACTGTTTTTCATCTTCATGTCCTTTGCTGCGCTCAGCACTGTCCTTGCGGTAATGGAGAACATCATCGCTTCCTTCATGGATACCTTCGGCTGGTCAAGAAAGAAGAGCATCATCGTCAATGCAATCGGTCTGACTCTTCTTTCGCTCCCCGTCGCATTCGAGTACAATGTCTTCTCCGGCGTTGCTTCATTCATGACTTCCTGCTGGGGCAAGGGACTTCTCGACAGCGAGGACTTCCTCGTATCCAACCTTCTTCTTCCGATCGGAAGCCTTGTCATCTGCCTCTTCTGCACCTGGAAGTCAGGCTGGGGCTATGACAATTTCGCCGATGAAGCCAATACGGGAGAGGGGCTGAAGTACAGTAAAACCAGTAAAGTGCTGAAGTTCTATCTAAGGTACATCCTGCCGCTGATCATCGTGGCAATCATAATCGTAGGACTTGTATAATGAAGAGAGACCCGGGAACCGGGTCTCATCTCTTTCACTTGAATGACTGACTTGCTCTGCAGAGATCCCTCAGCTCCTCTTCGATGTATCTGTTGATTGTTCCCTGAGGGTAATTGCCTTTTCTGTCCCTTTCTCCCATCTTCAGACCCGAAAGAAGTTCAAGACCTTCATCTATCGAAGATATCGTCCAGATATGGAAGCGGCCTTTCTCTATCGCCTTCTCGATACGGTAGGGAAGAATGAGCGACGTCTTGTTCTGATAGGGGATGATCACGCCCTGAGTTCCCGTGAGCGAGCATGTCTCGCAGGCGTTGAAGAATCCCTGTATTTTTTCGTTGATGCCTCCCACGGGCTGCAGCTCACCCATCTGGTTCACCGATCCCGTCACCGCCACGTCCTGACGCACTGGAAAGCGTCCGATGGCGGAAAGAAGGGCGTAGAGCTCTGCTGAGGAGGCACTGTCGCCGTCGACAGAGCCGTAGCTCTGCTCGAAGCATATTCCTGCATAGAGCGAGAGGGGAAAGTCCTGGGCGTACATGTGTCTGAGGTAGCCTTCGAGTATTAAAAGGCCCTTGTCATGTATGTTGCCGCTGAGCCCCGCCTCATGCTCGATATTGACGATTCCCTCCGTTCCCGGAGCCACCGTTGCAGATATGACACACGGAGTTCCGAATGATGTCAGGGCCCTGTCCATGACTGCAAGTCCGTTGACGACGCCGATTTTCTCTCCCTTGAGTGACATCACCATCGTTCCGTCCTTGATTTCGCTGTTTATGTGTTCCTCGGCTATTGATGAGTAGTAGTCACGTTTTTCAAGTGCCGAGCGTACGTTCGATCCCTTTATTGTCTTCTCGCTTTTCGTCACTGCGTCAATCTCAGCCTCCTCGAGGAGGTCGCCGAGAATCGAGAGCTGTGTCGTGAGCTTCGTCCTGTCTTCGGCTATGAAGGACGAATAACGGAGTATTTCACGGTAGGCCGAGTCATCCTGTTCAAGCATTGTCTCTCCGGCCTTCTTCAGATAGCTCACGGTGCCGTTGATGTTCTTTTCGCTTGCAGGCATCGAAAAGTCGAACTCGGGTGATACCTTGAAGTAACGGAAGAATGTCTCGTCACTGTCGATGAGCTTGTCGTAGAGTTCCTCTGGCCCCATGAGAATTACCTTCGTGAGCATTGCGATGGGGGACGGACGTATTGATGACATCATCTCGCCCTGTACTGCGGTGCTTGAAAGCGCTCTCATCGTCATATCGATGTAGCGTTTGAGTGTCGGCCAGAGTTCTTCGTTGTCGACGATTTCGCTTGCGTTGAGCACCAGGAATCCTCCGCTGGCTTCCTGGTAACTGCCGCATCTTACGGCAAGGTGCGGGGCCGTCCCGTCCTTTTCGACGAAACCGAAGAGAGACGTCTTCGAGGGATGGGTCTCGATTACGAGCGGCCGGCGGTAATACTGTGAGCGGTCGAGTACTATGTTTATCTCGTAGGCGGACGGATTGTCTTCGACGGAGGGAAGAGTGGAGAGGAACTTCACTATCTTTGCATTTCTCTTCCACTTCTCCTGAAGTGCCTCACGCGTGGTGTTCTTCTCCTTCAGGTCCCACAGGTCCTTCTGGAACTCCCTTGCGCCTCCGCGTTCGAAGAGGACGGCAAGCGGACGGTTCGGATGGTTTTCGTTATGAAGGTAGGCACAGTCCATGAGAGACGAGAGATCCTTCTCGATGAGTGCTATCTCCTGCTTGAGGGCCGTGAGACGACCCGAGCCTTCATCTCCGGAGAGGAAGATGTTGTATCCCGGTCTCCCGACGGAGAGTCCGAGGCGCAGCAGTCCCATCGCCTTGTCCTGTCCGATTATCCTGTCACCGCTTTTTACGGAGGAGAAATCATATCTGTCGTAGTCGAGGACTATGTCCTTTTTCTTTATTTCTTCTAACACGCGCATAATGTAATTGAGAGGGGGAATATAGTCAAATGGAGAGGAAAAGACAGAATGCGGGGTAAGTGAGATATTTGCACAAAGTCGGGCTGATTTTGTGCAGATGATATATTGCTATCTGCACAAAAAAGAATATAAAATATGCAAAAAGGCAGGTGCGCAGCACATGAGAAGGTTTGATTATTCTTTTCTTTCTTCCTCTTCGGTTCCTTCATCGTTCATCTCCATTGTCTCCAGGATATGTTCTCTCTCCGGTGTTTCGGTTTTCCTGAAGAGGGAGAATCCCGGGCTCTTTTCGGCCCTCGAGAATATGGCAAAGGTGAATTCGGTCAGGGCTTCTTCAGCTATCGAAGGAGTTGTGTCCACTTTCGAACGCATCACGGCAATCGTCAGCGGCAACGTACCTCCTGTGACACATGATGAGGAGGAGATTGCCGGTTACAGGGATGCTCTCAACTGGATTCATACTTCTTATATGTCCATACCTGTTTCTGAAGATACCATCCTGGAACTTCACCGGTTGCTCTTTTCTATGTCCTCCGAGAAAAAAGGCGGTGTGTACAAAAGTGAGGACAATGTGATTATCGATATAGATGCTGACGGAGGAAGAACGGTCAGGTTTGTTCCTGTCAGTGCCGTAGAGACTCCTTCTGCCATGAAGGAACTGATTCTTGCATATATGGAGGCAAGAGACAGCGGTGTCAGCAGCCTTCTCCTCATTCCGTGCTTCGTTCTTGATTTTCTCTGCATCCATCCGTTCTCTGACGGTAACGGACGTCTCTCGAGGCTTCTGACGCTCCTCCTCCTTTATAGAAGCGGATTCGATGTCGGCCGTTATATTTCATTCGAGAACGCAGTGAATGAACACAAAGGCATGTACTATGATGCCCTGAAACAGTCAGGTATATCCTGGAGGGAAGGAAAGAACGATTATAATCCGTTCGTCAGGTACAATCTTCTGATGCTTGCCCTCTGCTATGACGATCTCGGAAAGCATATTTCGCTTCTTGACGGTACACGAGCAAAAAAGACCTCTGCCGTGGAGAAAGCCGTTTGTGGCAGCAGAAAGGAGATTTCCAAGAAGGAGATAATGCTTCTTCTGCCGACCGTCAGCGTATCGACAATAGAGGCGGAGCTCACACGGCTTGTGAAAAGCGGGAAAATCGTGAAGGTCGGAAACGGACCGGGAACGAAGTACAGAAAGGCGTGACCGGCGCTTTTTCTTTCTGTGGACGACATCTTCTTTAATCCTTATAATCTCTTCCATGACAATTTACGAATATGCGGGCGAGATGTCGTCGCTTCTATCCATTCCGTCCTTCAAGGATATCTCCCTCAACGGTGTGCAGATCGGCTGCACTGACCGTGAGATAAGGAAGGTCGCATTCGCTGTCGATGCATGCTTTGACACAATCGACAGGGCTGTGACGGCAGGTGCGGATGTGCTTTTTGTCCATCACGGTCTCTTCTGGGGGCGTCCCCTTGCCATCGACGGTGCTCACTATGAGAGAGTGAAAAGAGCACTTGAGGGTGACATGATGCTCTTTGCTTCCCACATTCCGCTCGATGCCAACATACCTTACGGCAACAACGCCCAGATAGCGCTCACACTCGGCATGAAGGAGTTCGACGGTTTCGGAGAGTGGGATGGTAAACTCATCGGAGTCAAGGGCTCCCTTCCTTTCCCGATGACAACAGAGGAGATAATGCTCCTCCTCAGAGCTGAGAACCCTGTAATCATCCCGGGATGCAGGAAGGAGAAGATCGAGAGGGTCGCGATAGTCTCGGGAAGCGGCTCCAGTGATGTACAGGATGCCATAAGGGAAGGCGTTGACCTCTTCATAACGGGAGAAGTTCATCACGAAGTCTATCATGAGGCAATGGAGAACGGACTGAGTGTCCTCGCCTTCGGTCATTATAGATCCGAAGTCTACGGAGTGAAGGCACTCCAGCGACTCAGCGAAAAGAAGTACGGACTCGAGACGCTCTTCATCGAATCGGAGAC
>CAZKIT010000047.1:0-10532 GCA_964552905.1 uncultured Spirochaetaceae bacterium | reverse complement strand
GATAAAGGGACAATCTGAAAATATTACTATCAAAAGTAACATTGCTTTTCTCCCGGAAAGATTGGCTTTTCTCCCAAACTGAGGGTCATTTTGGGAGAAAGACTGATCAAAGGAAAGTTTTCTGCCCTTCAAATGCATCGCCGCGGGCATAATGCGTTTTTCTGCCTGTCCCCATTTTAACAAGAGTTCCGTCAGCAACGAGCTTTTTAAGAGCCGCCTCGACAGAAGAACTTCCGAGGGTCGGGCACGACACAAGGGCATCCTGCTTCGTAAAGGTGCCGATTACAGTTGAAACATATCTTTTCACTATATCGTAAGAGTTGCTTCTGACTCCTGCTTTTTCCGTCACCATAACTCTGCTTTCAAAATCACGGTAACAGGAAAGAATAACCCCAAGCATATATTTAATGAAGAACTTCGGATCATTGGTCTCCTCATGCCAGCCTCTGTCGGAAGCGGCAAGTGCATCGTAATAATCGCTCTTTGTATCACTGATCGCCTTTTCGATGCTTATGTACTTACCGACCATATAACCGCTTCTGTAGAGCAGAAGCAGGGTCAGAAGTCTGCTCATTCTTCCGTTGCCGTCGTTGAAGGGATGTATACAGAGAAAATCAAGTATGAAACACGGTATGAGGATGAGGGGATCAACAAGTTCTTTCTCCAGGGTTGAGTTGAAACTGTTACAGATTGCTTCGATTGCGGAAGGCGTCTCGAAAGGTTCAAGAGGTCTGAAGAGAACAATCTTGCGTCCGTCGGGAAGTACTTCATCAATTTCATTCGGAGTTGTCTTGAATATGCCGCCATAAGAGAGATTCGTGAACTTCAGAAGGTCCCTGTGTATCTGCAGAATGTAGTTCGGCCTTACAGGAATCATACTGTAACTTTCATGGACAAGATTAAGTACATTGCGGTACCCGAGAATTTCACTCTCATCGCGGTTATGAGGAGTAGTCTTGTCTTCCACAAGCTGTCTCAGTCTCGTGGAGGTTGTCACGATTCCCTCAATGCTGTTTGAAGCCTCGGTACTCTGGACCTTTGCTATCTGTATGAGCCTCTCCAGCTGAGCCGGTTTCTGATGAATGAAGGATTCCTGCTTTCCCTTGTATTCATGAATGCGGGCAATATAGCCGAGTATTTCATTATCCCAGGTTCTTTCCTGAAGGCGTTCATAGTCAAAGGTTCTCATAAGCTGTTTCTCCCAATCAATACAGTCTTTCTCCCAATTTTAGCATGTTTTTGGGAGAAAGTTTGCCTTTTTCCCCCAAACAAGATGTGTTTTCTCCCAAATTGAGGGCCATTTTGGGAGAAAGAAGGTTACGTTTGGGAGAAAGAATGAGAGGAATGGAGTTTGGGTGTAACTGAAGAGAGGAGGCTTCCGCCTCCCCTTCTGTGTCAGTTGCATTCGTTTTCTGCAATGTATCTGGCAATATGAATGCCGCTTGCAGATGCGTGCGAGAGGGAGTGCGTGACTCCGGAGCAGTCGCCGATGACGAAGAGTCCCTTGTGGACTGTCTCGAGATTGCGGTCGATGGCGACCTCCATGTTGTAGAACTTGACTTCGACGCCGTAGAGGAGAGTGTCGTCTCCTGCCGTGCCGGGAGCGATCTTGTCGAGGGCGTAGATCATTTCTATGATGCCGTCGAGGATTCTCTTCGGGATTACAAGGGAGAGGTCTCCCGCAGTCGCCTTGAGTGTCGGCGTGATGAACGCCTTCTCGATACGCTTGTCGGTGCTTCGCTGCCCCCGGATAAGGTCCCCGAAGCGCTGGACGATGACACCGCCTCCGAGCATGTTGCTCAGCTTTGCGATGGACTCGCCGTAGGAATTCGAGTCATTGAACGGCTCCGTGAAATGCTTGGAAACAAGGAGTGCGAAGTTCGTGTTCTCCGTCTGCTTTGCCGGATCCTCGTAGCTGTGACCGTTGACCGTAACGATGCCGTTCGTGTTCTCCGTGACAACTGCTCCCTTCGGGTTCATGCAGAAGGTTCTCACCCTGTCCTGGTACTTCTCTGTCTTGTAGACTATCTTGCTTTCATAGAGTTCATCCGTTATGTGGTTGAAGACGAGAGACGGCAGTTCCACCCTCACTCCTATATCCACCCTGTTGGAATGGGTCTCTATCCCGAGGTCCTTCGATACGCTCTCCATCCACTTGCTGCCGCTGCGGCCGACGGAGATTACGCACCTCTTTGCCTCGAAGTCCCCCTTCGACGTATGTACGATGTAGCCGTCATCTCTCTTCTCCACCTTCTCGGCGCGTGTGAGGAAGTAGAAGTCGACCTTATCCCTGAGGTCATTGAATATGTTCGTGAGAACCTCGTAGTTGATGTCGGTGCCGAGATGTCTCACCTTTGCATCGAGGAGATGAAGACCGTTCTGGAGGCACTGGCGTTTGAACTCAGTTGACGCCATCGTCGAATAAAGCTTCGTCTTCGAGCCGCCGTAACGGCAGTTAATCTCGTCGACGTACTCCATGAGGGCTGTGGCCTCCTCCTTTCCGACGTACTCGTGGAGGTTACCCCCGAACTCGTTCGTTATGTTGTACTTGCCGTCGCTGAATGCTCCGGCACCGCCGAAGCCGTTCATGATGGCACAAGGCGTGCAGTGAATGCAGCTCTTTATCTTGACGCCGTCGATTGGGCACTTACGCTTTTCAAGCGGATTGCCGCATTCGATTATCGCAACCTTCAATTCAGGTCTGAGCTTTTTGAGTTCGTATGCCGTGAATATGCCGCCGGGACCTGCCCCGATTATTACTGTGTCGTATCTCATGGATATGATTCTACTCTCTCACGATTTTTCAGGCAATTGCATTTTTCTTCACCATGAGCGAGAGGATGAAGGAGGCTCCGCCGATAAGGGTGACAGCCGTGACAAGGGCCCTGAACGAAAGATACTCGTAGACAAGACTCCCCGCGAACGAGCCGAATGTCGTTCCGGCTGTTATGAGAACTTCGTGGATTACCATCCTCATATGCCTTCTGCCTCCGCCTTCCGCGCTGTGGAATATCGAGAGGTCGTATCCGAGAGCGAATATGAAGCCGTAGAAAACAAAGACAATGGAGAGAAGCGCTTCGCTTCTCACTACATTGAACATATATGTAAGTAGCGTGAATGCACCGAGCATGAATACAACCGCCCCCTTACCCTTCTGCCAGAAGGTGTACTTCCTGAGAAGAAGGAAAGCGGCACATACAGATACGCCGCGAAGGAAGAGCAGTCTTCCGCTGACGGCGGACGAGAAGGAGAGAAAATCGAGGCCGTACTGAGGAAAGACGACAATCACCATCGAGTAGCCTGTATATATAATGAAGATACCGAGCCAGGAGAGATGGCGGTAGGGAGAGAGAGGCTCGTTGCTCTCCTCCATCTTCTCCTCTTTCTTCTCCTCATCACCGCCGTAGAAGGAGGAGATGACGAGGACTGCGGCCGAGAGGAAGACGGCAGCTTCGAGGGCGAACGAGAGAGTGTACGACACAGACACGAGAATACCGCCGACGAGGTTGCTCACGCCCACGCTCGAGGACCATGAAAGATTGAAGAGAGTGAGCGTCTTCGTGAGACTGCCCCCATCTCCGTCAGGTGTGGTGATCCAGGTCTCCACGTTCGTCCAGAGAAGAGACTGCCAGAAGCCGTAGAGGAAGAGAACAAGGTATATGTCCCGCCTTTCCTTCATGAGGGAGAAGAGGACAACGGACGCGGCCATTCCCGTAAGTGACATGATTATCCTCGCCTTCCGGTTCACGCTCCTTGCAAAGGACGGGAGGAAAAGACATCCCAGGAGATAGACTATCGGGTAGATGGATGTTGCCAGCCCGATTTCACCCGTCGAAAATCCCAGGTCCTTCAGGTAATAGACAAGAGTGAAGTTGAACTTCACGATCGCGAACTGCGAGAGAAATGAAACGAATGCCAGTTTTCCTACAGGGACTCTCTTATCCATAAGGGAGATGTTAGGACCCTCGCTCTTTTTCTTCAACCCTTGATAGATGTTTCATGCGCTGTTAGAATTACCGAATGAACAATAATCTGTTTGCCAATCCGGTATTCTGGTCAGCTCTCGTATCGATGGGAGTCGCCCAGCTTGCAAAGTGCTTCGTCGAAGCGAGAATCAATCATCACTTCTCCTTCAAACCGTTCACGACGAACGGAGGCATGCCGTCGTCACACTCGGCATCGGTGGCTGCACTTGCGAACGGAATCGGACTGACTCAGGGTTACGGCTCAACGGTTTTCGTCTTCGCGCTCTTCTTCGCCCTCATCGTATTCAACGATGCGACGAACGTAAGGCTCGAAACGGGAAAGCAGGCCCAGACGATAAACCGCTGGTCAAAGGTTCTCTCCGACATGTTCAGCAAGGATGCCTTCCAGGAGGAACATCTCAAGACACTCGTCGGGCACACGAAGCTGCAGGTTCTCTGGGGTATGATCCTGGGAATAATCGTATCGACACTGATCTGTGTCTGGTTCATCTGACATGGCGAAAAAGAAGAATGAGACGGGAGAGGAAAGGTTCGAGGCCTTCTACTCCTCCCTTTACGGAGAACGCTGGCCTCTCTTGAGGGAGGCACTCCTCAGGGAGACTGAGGAGAAGGTATCACCCGAAGGACTCTCGTCTCCATATTATATGGACCGCTCGTCACTTCTCACAGCGTCCCTTCTTCCCGTTGCTCCGGGCATGAAGGTACTCGACATGTGTGCGGCTCCGGGCGGGAAAAGCCTTGTGCTTGCGCTCGCACTCAAGGGAGAAGGAAGTCTCACGTCGAACGACCGCTCTCCGGAAAGACGACGGCGGATGAAGGACGTCTTCTCGTCCTGCCTTCCTCCCGGTTCGGTCGATATCAGAATCACGGGCTTCAACGCGGAGAGCTGGGGTCTCTACGAGAAGGACGAATATGATGCGATACTCCTCGATGCACCGTGCTCGAGCGAGAGGCACGTGATGAATGACAGTAAGTATCTTTCCCAGTGGTCTCCCTCGAGACCGAAGAGACTCGCTGTGAGCCAGTACGCCATGCTCTCCTCGGCTCTGATGGCGGTGAAGGAGGGAGGATACATACTCTACTCCACCTGCTCGATAAACAGCGGCGAGAACGAGGATGTGATAAAAAAACTCTTCGAGAGACACCCCGACGATGTCGAGGAAGCGGAAGAATCGAAGACAGGAGAAAAAAGAGCGCACGGCACTCTCATACTCCCCGACACGGCTGGAGGACTGGGACCCATGTACTCGTGTCTTCTAAGAAAGAAGGTCAAGCATGAAAAGTAAGGTCGGAATCGAAAGGTGCCCGAGATACGAGTACCCCCTCATAAAGGAGACACTCGACAGAATCGTCAGCGTGACTGACTTTCCCGATGTACGTGAAAAGTACGTACTCGTAAAGCCCAACGTCCTTTCGGACGCACCGAAGGAGAGGAACATCACGACGAATCCTCTCGTCGTGAAGGCCGTCATTGAAATACTCAGGGAAAAGGGAGCCGGACGGATAATCGTCGGCGACTCCCCCGGCCTCCCCGGCCCGAACTTCCGCGCGAAGGGGTGCGGAATCGGGCAGGTATGCGACGAAGAGGGAGTCGAATGGGTGGACTTTCTACAGTCCCCCACGCAGCATACACTCAGCTCGGGAATAAAGATAGTGCAGACACACTACCTCGACGATGTCGATATCGTGATAAGCGTAAGCAAGATGAAGACTCATCAGCTCATGGGAGCAACGGGATGTGTGAAGAACATGTTCGGTACAGTTCCGGGACTCAACAAGAGCCCGGTGCACCTCAAGGCACGCTCTCCCCTTTCGTTCGCCCGCGTCATACTCGATATCTACGGCACACACAGACCCGAGTACTCCGTCATGGACGGAATAATAAGCATGGAGGGCGCAGGACCCGCTAACGGCACCCTCAGGCAGACGGGCCTTCTCTTCGGCTCCTCGTCTTCCCTCGCCCTCGACAGGGCCGAAGCCGTCGTCATGGGATACAGGCCGAAGGACATCCCGATTCTCTTCGTCGCGGAGAAGAACGAGAGAGGATGCACCGAAGGTGAATTCCCCCTCCTTGACCCGAAAGACATTGTCATATCCGATTTCAGACGTGTTCCTCTGAAGAAGAGAGGACTCATCTCGGCGCTGCTCCTTCCATACCTCACACGTCACAGCGACCGCGGGATGACAAGAGAAAGGAAGGCACCCGTCTTCGACAGCACGAAGTGCAGACAGTGCAGGAAGTGCATCGACATCTGTCCGGCGAAGGCTCTGACTCTTGAAGAGAAGAAAATCATCATCAACACATCCAGATGCATACGCTGCTACTGCTGCCACGAGATGTGTCCCTTTGATGCGATAATTGTGGAAAAAGCAGATTGACCTAAAAAAGGGTTTGTGACACATTACTCCCCGTGTCATTGAATCTAGCCGAACTACTCAACAAGGAACAGTGTGCCGCAGCCTCCGTAACGGAAGGCCCGCTTCTCATAATAGCGGGTGCCGGCAGCGGCAAGACGAGGATGATCACCTACCGTATCGCCTCGATGCTCGAGAAGGGAATCAGAGAGGACGAGATCCTCGCTCTCACCTTCACGAACAAGGCGGCGAAGGAGATGAGCGACAGAATAAGGGAAGTCAGCGGAAAGAGTCTGAAAAAACTCACCGCGACGACATTCCACTCCTTCGGGCTCGGAATCCTTAAACAGTACATCCAGTACCTCGGTTACCGGAACGACTTCACGCTCTACGACGACAATGACTCCCTGTCACTCGTCAAGGCATGCATCCAGGCAAAGGGATACGAACTCTCGTCCTACAACGCATCTTCCCTGAAGGCCCATTTCTCAGCCTACAAGACGGAGCGCGAGATACTCCCGGAAAAGGGAAGCGCAGTGAGGGAGCTATATGAAGAGTTCCTCCTCTCTCAGAAAGCCTACAACACAGTCGACTTCGACGATCTGCTTGTTCTTCCTCTCCGCATCTTCAGCGAACACCCTGAAATCCTGGAACGCGTACAGGACAGATACAGATACATAATGGTCGACGAGTTCCAGGACACCTCCCTCATACAGTACAAGCTTGTCTCGATGATAGCGGCGAAGTACCGCAACATCGCCGTGGTCGGCGACGACGACCAGTCAATCTACTCATGGCGCGGAGCCAACTACCAGAACATAGTCATGTTCGAGAAGGACTTTCCGGAAAGGAAGGAATTCAGACTGGAGCGCAACTACCGTTCGACGGGTAACATCCTTAATGCGGCAAACGCTCTGATCGTCCATAACAAGGAAAGGAAAGAGAAGAAGCTCTGGACGGACGGAGGAGACGGAGAATGCCTCAGGATCAAGCGACACGCAAACGGCGAGGAGGAAGCCCAGTACATATCGACCCAGATAAGAAAGCTCATGAGGGAATGCAGATACAGTTTCCGTGACTTCGCAGTGCTCGTCAGGACGAACACGCTCCTGGGCACCCTCGAGACCACATTCATGGAAAACAGGATTCCCGTTCATATCTCGGGCGGAAGCTCCTTCTTCGACAGGAAGGAAGTGAGGGACTTTCTCTGCTACCTGAAGATCATCGTCAACCCCAAGGATGACAACTCCCTTCTGAGAATCATAAATACTCCGCGCCGCGGAATCGGGAGAACAACGATAGAGAAGCTCCGGCTCTATGCCGACAGGGACAACTCCACACTCGAGGAGGCACTCTCGAAGTACTCGCTTTCCTCCGAATTCACTCAAAAGACACAGGAGGGAATGAAGACACTTGTCCAGCTTCTCTACAGATGGAGAGGGATGATGAGAACCCCTACGAGGCTCATTGACGCAATCCTCCACGACACCAGATACGACATTCTTCTGCGCGAGGAATTTCCCGACAGCGACAAGGCAGTGTCATTCAAACTTCACTCGATTGCGTTCCTGAACGACAGGATGAACAGGTTCTTCGACCAGAACAAGGACAAGACGCTTCTCGACTATCTGCACTCCGTTTCCGTCATCGGAAACGACGAGAAAAACGATGACGACACGGCTGTGAATCTCATGACGATGCACGCCTCGAAAGGCCTCGAATTCAAGGTCGTTTTCCTCGCCGGAGTGGAGGACAACATCATCCCTTCAAAGCGCGCTCTGGAGGAGGATGAGAGGAATATCGACGAGGAGAGAAGGCTCTTCTACGTAGCCATAACAAGGGCCAGGGAGAAGCTCTACATCAACAGTGCGGATGCACGTCAGGACTATGAAGGAAAAATGAAATCCGCCCTTCCCAGCCGCTTCATTGACGAGATTCCCCAGAACCTTTTCGCAGTGAAGGAAGAGAAGAAATCTGAAGAGGAACAGCAGAAGGACGCTCTGAAATCTGCCAGTGATTTACTCGAAATGCTGAAGAACAAGGGCCGCAGATAACTCCTTGAAAAGCAGAGAAATACAGCTGGAACAAGCTCAAAATTAAATGGTTTCCATACAAACAAATATGGAAACCACCTGCGTTTAACAATTTTTTTAATGAGATATATATAATTATTGTATGGTTACAATAAAGGATTAATTATCAGAACCGTATTTCTTTGTAAATTCTTTCAGAGCAAAGCGTATGCCTGCAGCCCAGCCCAGACCCATGTCGGAAAAGAGTTCCTCGAGCTCTTCCTTGAAGGAAGGTTCGATGGAGAAAGTTGTCAGAATCTTCTTTTCCTTTGATTCCTTGAGTCCGCCGAATACCTGCTTGGCCTTCTGTCCCCCCAGGCTTTCGCTATAGTTCTCTTCATTCTTTTTAAGTGCCATTTTTACTTAACCTCTCAACTCCATATACTTTTGTTAATCTTGAACAATGCCTCAATAGTACCGGGCTTCAGCCCCCTACCGTTGACCTTGTACTTCTGAGGTATTCTATGGGCAGTCTGAGCTTTCCTAAAAAGAGGGTCGACAGGTATCCGGAACACGGTGTATTTGCCGGTTCTGGAGGCTTCGTTGTAGATTTCACGTGCCTGTCTCACCCTTTCGTCATACGAATTGATGATGATTTTATTGTGCTTGACAGATGCCTTATAGTTCTTCTTGAGTTTTGCCAGTTCATCCACGAAAATCTCAAATCCGTCGAGAGAGAAAATCTCAGTCGTCATAGGTGTGATAACTTCGTTGCTTGCGATGATGGCAGCGCGCTCCAGTCTTCCTAAACCAGGTGAAAGATCAAGGAGTATGCGCTCAAATTCCGAAGATAGTTCTTCGACTAAATCCTGTATTATGAACGGTTCGTCATTAAGCTTCGTTTCGCTGTAGTTTTTGAGTGAGCCTCCAATACTGAAAGTGGGCAGGATGTAAAGGTTATCTATGGATGGGATCTGTACTACAGCGTCTTTCCAATAACACTTGCCCTGGAGAACATCACTAAGTTCAAATTTCGGAGCTTCCTCTAGGAACCATGATGAGAGATTGCCCTGGGGATCACAGTCTATCATAAGGGTCTTATGGCCGGACAAAGCTGACTGACAGGCAAGCGTGCCACACACACTTGTCTTTCCGACGCCACCCTTCTGTAAATGAAAAGCAATAGACTTTGACATCAATTAACCCCAGTACCCAGCTATTTTAAATCCGAATTCATCAGGAATACAAGTACAATTACAGGATTTTTTAATAATTTTATGCAGAAAATTATGAACAATTATGGAAGAATTTAAGGTTTCAATAAATAATCAATAGGATTACAGCTTATAATTCATATTATTTCAAATATAAATTTGTATTTATTTAATATTATTTCATAAAAATATCAGTCAAATAGATACAATTTCGATATAATAGTAAAATAATTTGAAAAAGAATTCTCGTAAGTTTAATTATTAGTCATACAGAAAAAACAACAATCCGATACACAAACCTGCAGCGAGCATATAACTCTTATTGAAATGTAGTAGCATCCAGATTGAAGATCAAAGCTGGTTAATTCATTGGTTATCAAATAATTATATAATAATCACACTACTTTAAATTTTTTATGTATTATTTCAATATTTTTATAATACAATTCAAATATTATTGTAATACTTTTTAAATGCATATATTTATTATTATAATAGCTTATAATTTATATATAATATTATTATTTGTTATTCAAATATAATTGTAATATCGATACAGTTTAACCGTAATTTTGCGATATTATACTCATACAAAATATAATATAAAGAATATCATATAAATATCATAATAATGTATTATAATATTATTTGCATATGATTTAACTTATTAAATATATATTTTATTGATTACTAAAATATATTTTCTTCTATAAAAAATATAAATATATAATTGGAATTAGTTGATAAGCTATCACTTTGATAAATTTTCATATATCCTTAAATCTACCAATATAATAGTTATTAACAATATAATTACTTATATATCGAAATAAAATTATTTACATATTGCAATTACATTTAAAAATAATCATATCGATATATTTAGAAGGTAAAAAAATAACAAAATAGTATCGTAGTAATTAGATAATCATTGTCTCGGTAATTAAAAATAATATTTATACTAT
>CAZKIT010000046.1:0-10731 GCA_964552905.1 uncultured Spirochaetaceae bacterium | reverse complement strand
ACATCGACGTCATAGCGAAGAACTTCGAGACTCTCGAGCCCGGAATCGCATTCCGTGCACTGAGGGATTTCCTCCGCTCCAGATACGGCAGTGACTATTCGAGTCATGTCATAGTCACATTCACCGAGAATACGAAGAGCTGGAAGATGGCTCAGGAGGAAGGCTACACGCTTCTTCCGTTCCCTGAAGATATCGGGGGAAGATATACAGCGCTTTCTCCTGTAGGACTTTTCCCCCTTGCGGTTGCCGGTATCGACATAAGGGCAATCGCAGAAGGTGCTCTGGAAACGGAGAAAGCTCTCAAGAGTGACCTCACTTCCTCCAACCCCGCACTGAGATATGCTTCTCTCAGAACGGAAATGGCAGAGTGCGGAAAGACAGTCGAGCTTCTCACATATTTTGAACCCGGCTTCTACAGATTCGCAAAATGGTGGAAGCAGCTCTTCGGAGAGAGCGAGGGAAAGGACGACAGGGGACTTCTCCCCATGGAGGCATCATACTCAGAGGATCTCCACTCCCTGGGACAGTTCATTCAGGACGGAACCCCGATGCTCTTCGAGACGTTCCTCAGCGTTGAAAAGCAGGATGCTTCGTATGTTCTGAAGAATGACGGCGTTGATGACGGTTTCTCATACCTCGACGGAAAGGATTTCTGGGGGATAAACAAGGCTGCCTATGAGGCGACACTTGCGGCGCATTCGAGACGATTCCCCTGTCTTATCGTGTCTGTTGATTCAATGGACGAGAAGATGTTCGGCTCTCTTTTCTACTTCTTCGAATTTGCGACATATCTCTCATGTCTCATTACAGGTGTCAATCCTTTTGACCAGAACGGAGTCGAAGCATACAAAAAGGATATGTTCAGACTTCTGGGTAAGCCCGGATCCAGGGAGTAAAGGATGAAGAGACCCAATATCGTCATATTCAACCCTGACGAGATGAGATGGGATGCCCTGGCTCATATGGGGCTTAATCCCGCTGCCGTGACACCGAATCTCGATGCATTTGCAAGAAACGACGCAGTATCATTTTCGAATGCATACTGCCAGAATCCGGTGTGCTGTCCCTCTCGCTGCTCGTTCTTCACAGGCCTTTACCCTCATGTAAGGGGACACAGGACGATGCAGCATCTTCTTCACAGTGACGAGTCGAGTCTTTTCAGTGAACTCAAAGCTGCAGGATACTACGTCTGGATGAATGACCGCAACGACCTGGTCGCCGCCGAGATTCCCGGACTATATGAATCACATGCCGATGTCATCTACTCCGGGAAGAACGACCCTAGAGTGAAGAAAGAGGGACATAACCGCCCCGTTGATGCCACACTTGCATCAAAAGACGGAAACAGACTCTTCTATTCCCACTATATCGGTGAACTCACGACAGATGAGAACGGAATCAACTACACAAGCGACGACAGCGATGTTGACGAATGCATCAGAGTGACGGGAGAGGACCATGATGGAAAGAGTACTGTAGCTTTTCTCGGTCTTTTTTATCCCCATTGCCCTTACGGTGTCGAGAAACCTTATTTCTCCATGATAGACAGAACAAAGCTTCCTCCCCGTGCCTCGAAGGGTGAAGGCAAGCCTCTGATGGAGAGTCTTCTGAGAAAGAATATGGGTCTTGATCTGACCGAGGATGAGTGGACGGAACTCAGAGCCGTATATCTCGGAATGTGCGCAAAGATAGACGTCCAGTTCGGACGCCTTGTGGAAGGTCTGAAGAAGAACGGAACATATGACAATACACTCATCATTGTTCTTTCCGACCATGGTGATTTCTGCGGAGACTATTCACTTCCCGAGAAGAGCCAGAATACGTTCGAGGACTGTCTTGTCAGAGTTCCCCTCATCATCAAGCCGCCGAAAGGCGAGAAGGTCGATCCCGGCATCACGTCTAGCTTTGCTGAGCTTGTTGACTTCTACCGCACCGTAATGGACTACGCCGGCGTCGAACCCGACCATGACCAGTTCGGACTCTCTCTCAGACCTGTTCTGGAGAACAGGAATGTCAGCCTCAGGGATTATGTCTTCTCCGAAGGCGGCCGTATGCCGTACGAATGGCAGGCTGACGAATACCATGGGGTCGCGGGAAAGGATGGTGTCATTCCTCCCTGCAGCGTATACTGGCCGAAACAGAGCGCACAGACTGACGGGGAAGCCCATATAAAGGGCACCATGATACGCTCCCGTGATTACAAGTACATAAAGCGTGCTGACGGAAGGGACGAATTCTACGATCTCAGGAAAGACCCGAAGGAAGAGAAGAACGTGATAGCGGATTCCGCTTATTCCTCCGAGATTCTCTCCATGAAACTCGAGATGCTTTCCTGGTACCAGAAGACCTGCGACATCGTTCCGAGAAAACGTGATAACCGTATAAAGAGAGCCCAGGTTGAAGCCATGACGAAGGATCTTCCCGAAGAATCCAGAAAGGAAGTATTCCGGCGTTATGAAGACGGACTGGCCGGTCTTCCCCTTACTCTCTTCATACAGGAAGAGAAGAAACGCTCAGGACTTATCTGAAGGTGATGCGAAAGCGTCCTTCCTCATACATAATAATCTCCTCCCCTTTGTTGTGCCCTTCCTCAAAAAGGAGGGCACTTTTCTGTGTAAATCTCATTTATCTTCATGTGCTCAGTTTTGATCAATATTGTCATGAGACATATGTTTTCTATGAAAATATAAAGGCTTCAAAATTCTGTTGCGGGGAGCATGAATCAATGATACCATTAAATAACTCTATATAATTAAACATTTTAATTATATACTGAAAACAGTGTCTTCAGGAGCTCCCAATGACGAACATACCGGATACAGGAACAAGAAAGGTAAGAAGGCTGAAGGATTTCAGCGACGGCCCTGTGCTGACAAAGAGAATCAGGAGATGTCTTTCGATTATCTGCGGCATTCTGATATGGTGGGGCCTCTCGCTTCTTCCGAAGGTCGGCATAATCCTTGCCGGTCCTCAGGATATAATAAAGAAAGCGCTTCCGGAGCTCCTCAACAGCGGGGAGAGCGGCGAGTTCGAGCGCTATCTTCTTCTCAAGCATATCCGATGGTCATTCCAGAGAATCTTCTTCGGCTGGCTAATCGCATTCTGCTGTGCAATCCCGACGGCATTTCTCATGGGATGGTACAGAACCTTCCGTGATATCGTGGACCCGTGGATACAGTTCTTCAGAACCATTCCTCCGATTGCGCTCATTCCTCTTGTCATCCTTCTGATGGGAACGGGGGAGAAGGCGAAGATTACGGTTATCTTCATTACGTCCTTCCTTGTCATGACTGTCACGGTCTATCAGGGTGTGAAGAACGTTGACTATACCCTGGTAAAGGCTGCATATACATTCGGTGCCAACGACTTCGAAATCTTCTACAAGGTCATTGTTCCATATTCATTCCCGTTCATACTGACGGCGGCAAGACTTGGAGTATCGACAGCGCTGACAACGCTCATTGCAGCGGAAATGACCGGAACATTCTACGGCCTCGGAAGCATGATACAGACAGCTCAGATTTACTTCAGGATGGATAAGGTCCTTCTCGGAATCATCTGTATCGGTGTTATAGGTTTCATTCTCGACCGTCTTCTCATCTTTGCAGAGAAGAAGCTTACAGGCTGGCAGTAAAGGAGGATGAAATGGAAAATAGAAATCCGAAGATATGCATAAACAACGTTAAGAAGGTTTTTCAGGGACACGGAAAGGAGACTGTTGCACTCAATGGTGTCAATCTTGAGATATATGAGAACGAGTTCGTCTGCGTCGTAGGCCCATCCGGCTGTGGCAAGACAACGCTTCTGAATATCATTGCAGGGCTTGAGATTCCGTCTTCGGGAGAAGTGACAATGAACGGGAGTCCCATCATCGGTCCCGGGAACGACAGGGGAGTCATTTTCCAGCAGTATGCACTTTTTCCATGGCTTACAGTGAAGCAGAATATCGCCTTCGGGTTTGACTTCCTAAGGAAGAATGTAAACGGAAAGGCTGTCAGATATTCGAAAAAGGAAGTCGATGAAGTTGTTGATCATTACATGAAGATGGTCGACCTTGATGATTTTGCATCTTCATACCCCAAGGAGCTCTCTGGAGGAATGAAACAGAGGGTTGCTATTGCAAGAGGTTTTGCAATCGCACCGGAAGTCCTTCTCATGGACGAGCCTTTCGGTGCACTTGACGCTCAGACGAGAGCACAGCTTCAGGAAGACCTTCTGAAGACATGGGAACAGGAAAAGAAGACATGTTTCTTCATTACACATGATGTAGAGGAGGCTGTGCTTCTTGCCACTAGGATAATCGTCATGAGTGCCCGTCCCGGAAGAGTGAAGGAGATTATCGAGGTCAACCTTCCTTATCCGAGGAACCAGGCAACGAAGCTTCTGCCTGAATTTAATGAATACAAGAATGAAATCTGGGCGAAGGTCTACAAGGAATACATAGAGTTCAAGAAATGACAAGAATCGGAATCGTAGGAACTGGTAACATCGTCGGTATTGCGCACTATCATGCTGCAGGGCTTCTTAATGACGGAAGATGTGAAATTGCGGCTGTCTACGACACGCGCCTATCCGGTGCGGAGGAATGGGTGAGAGAGCATTCACTTTCTTCGCGTGTATGCCGGTCGTATGAAGAACTTCTGGATTCTGTCGATGCAGTGAATATCTGCGTCCCCAACAGATTCCACTTCGGCTATGCAGAAAAGGCACTTAAAGCAGACAAGCATTTCTTCGTTGAAAAACCGATGGCCCTTACCCTTGAGGAGAGTGCAGCTCTGAATGACCTTGCTTCGGAATATGGAAAGGTTGATATGGTGGGATTTGTCTATCGCTTCTCTTCAGCTGTGCAGAAGGCAAGGGAAATTGTCAGAAATGATATCGGAAAGGTATATACGCTCTCGGCATGGTTCGGAGGAAAGAGAATAGCCGACCCGGCTGTGCCTAAGGAATGGAGGATGACAAGAAGCCTCTCCGGCAGCGGGGCTCTGGGGGATTTCGGCAGCCACATCATAGATCTTGCCGATTTCATTGCAGGACAGAGGGTGACTGAAGTGCAATGTCTTTCAGATACTTTCATAAAGATGAGAACGGGGAGGGACGGAAGGATGGAAGAAGTCGAGAATGACGATGCGTCAGTTCTCTCATGCAGAACAACCGACGGACTTTCCTCCTTTACATTCAGCCGCACCGGCATGGATGACATCATGATGATGATTACAGGAGAAGGCGGAATGCTTCAGCTGAGTCTCAGAGGAAACGGAAGTATTACGTACTGGGAGAAGAAGAGAAGCGGCGGCTATACAGGTAAAGTATCAGAAATCCCGTTTGATGGGCAGAAACCGTTTGACGGCTGGTTCGACGGTGAGATGTCGGCCTATCTCGACTGGATAGAAGGCGACAAGGGATTCTGCGGCGGAGTGGACCAGGGCTTTTATGTCGAGAAGGTTCTTCATGAGGCGGAGGCAGCCGCTGGTGACGGAAAAGTAAGGGAGATAAGGATATGATTGTCGGTTTCCACACCAATGCATTCGTATGGGCAGGCGTGAATGATATAGTTGCGATTGCTGAGTTTGCCGCAGAAAACGGATTCGATTTTCTTGAGGTCGGTCCCGGTATTCCTCTCGATGAGAATGCATTTAAAAAGGCCTCCAGATATGTCGGAATAAGGGCGTTCTGTTTCTGTCGCAATTTTCTGGACGATGATGCTGAAGTTGCAGAAAGAGAAAAGAAAGAACTCTTCAGGCGTATGGAATTCGCTGCCTCTGCCGGTGCAGTCAGGATTGTCTCTTCAACAGGAATTTCAGCATCCCGTTCCCTGCCGAAGAGCGGAGGATGCAATCCTCTTCTCAGTCTCGACAAGGCATGTGACTTTCTTTCTGAAGCTTCAGCGAAGGCTGAGAGCCTGGGACTTGAACTCGCTCTCGAAAACTGTCCTATGTACCGTAATATCGCGACATCTCCCTATATGTGGAGAAAAATATTCGAGAAAATGGAAAGTGACAGTCTCAGGCTCTGCTACGATCCGAGTCACTTCGTCTGGCAGATGATAGACGTGTACAGACCTGTAGAGGAATTCGGTATGAAGATGACTCATGTCCACCTCAAGGATACCGTAATCGACAGGAAGAAGCTTGATGATGTCGGCATTCTTCACAATACGGGAACAGAAAGGGGTTTCGAGGAGAATCAGTGGTGGAGACATACTGTCATAGGTGACGGCGAAATCAACTGGAAGAGATTTCTTGGCTTGATTGAAAAGGAGCACCATGTGCTTCCGGACCTTTCGTTCGAAATGGAGGACTACAGGTACGAATGTGTTCCGGAGAAGGTGAAAGAAGGATTAATCATTCAGAGAAGGAGACTTGAAGAACTTTGCACTTGTCAGGAGAGGACCTGATTCAAGATAGAGAAATTATTTCCTAGAAAAGGAGGGAAACTATGAAGAAAATCATCGTTATGTTACTGGCTCTTTTGGTAGTAGCCGGCCTTTTTGCCGAGGGTGAAAAGGAAAAGACGGTTGACGTCATCAACGTCGTCTACCATCCGACAATCGGAGGCTCGACCGCAATCGGAGTTGCTGAAGCTCTCGGATACTTTGAGGAGGAAGGCCTCAAGGTCAATCTTCAGATGTATACATCGGGACCACCGGAAATCGCGGCAATGGCGGCAGGACAGGTTGATGTGGGATTCATCGGAAGCGGAGCCGCATGGCTGGCATTCTCCGGTCAGGTGGATATCGTCGCACTCGATAATCTGGCTCTGACAGAAGAAATCATTGCAAGAAAGGGAATCACGACGATAGCTGATCTGAAGGGTAAGACGGTTGCTGTTCAGGAAGGCGCTGCAGGATATACGCTTCTGCTCGTTGCTCTCGAGGCAGAAGGCATGACGGAAAAGGATGTGAGGATTCTAAATATCTCAAACGACAATATCCCGTCGACATTCGGCGATACTTCAATCGATGCGTGGGCAGGATGGATGCCTGCTACGACAAGTCTTAAGACGGCTCTCGGAGAAGGCGAATATGTGCTTCTTGCAAACAACGCATCGTACCCGGAAAAGGCATTCCCGAGTACATGGGTTGCAAACAAGGATTTCGTAAAGAACAAGGGAGATGTCCTCCTTAAGTTCCTGAGAGCTCTCAACAAGGCACAGATTTACCGTGCAAACAACCCCGAGCAGGCATGCGCATTCGCATCCACATATGCCCAGCAGCCGACGAATGAACTTACTGCACAGCTTTCGACAGCAGTGTTCCCGACGGAGGAGATGTTCAAAGAGTATTACACAACAGATATGTTCAAGAACATTCTCGAAAACCTGAGAAATGTCCAGAGCGCAAAGGTTACTGGAGATCTGACTATTGATGATATTCTTTCAGACCAGTTCGTGAGAGAAATCTATAAGTGATGCTGTGAAGTACCTGTAAAGAAAATGCCATATGAGGAGTACCCCCATATGGCATTTTTAACGGTCACCAGTGTCAGATTAGACCGGGAAGTACAGCCTGGAATGGCTGGATGATGCAGCAGAAGAGGAGTGCGCCGAGGCCTGCGATGAAACCGCCGACCGTCCATGCTCTCATTGTGTCCTGTACGCTGATCTTGTAGAACTTGTTGATGTTCCAGAATCCGGAGTCATTGGGGAGTGAGAGGCCGATACCGCCTGCACAGATTGCAATACCGCAGAGAATCGGGGAGACACCGCTGGAAGCGATCATTGACGAGAACATCGAGGATGTCGTGATGAGGGCGACACCTGTGGATCCCTGAGCGCATCTGAGAATCTGGGCGACGATGAAGAGGAGAACCAGGAGCGGCATGTTGAAGCCTGCGAGCGTGTTTGCGAGGCTGTCTGCGATTCCTGTTGCCTGAAGCATCTTTCCGAATGCTCCGCCTGCACCTGTCACGAGGAGGACAAGACCAACCTGGCCTGCAGCTGCATCCATGATCGATGCCGCGGACTTCTCTCTGTAGGGCTTTGTGTAGAGAGCGGCATAGATGACACCGATGAGCATCGAGATGTTCTTGTTACCGAGGAATGAGCAGATTTTTGTGAAAAGGAGGTCGCTGCTGAGAGACATCGGAACGAAGGAACCGATGAGAATGAGGAAAATCGGTACGAAGAGAATCGAAAGTGCCCCGACAAACGGAATCTTCTTTCCGTTCTTTGTCTGGACCGTCTTCATTTCGAGGTCTTCATCCGAGAAATCATATGTGATGCCGAGTTTGGTGTCATGCTTATCAAGCCACTTGCTGTAGATCATGACGAAGATGCTTCCGAAAAGACCTGCAAAGAGTGCATAGAGGAAGAAGACACCGTAGTCGAGTTCGAGGTTGGCTGCGACTGCGAGCGGGTTAGGAGTCGGAATGATCATTGCACCTGCAAGGACAGTGCAGCAGACTGTTGCAGAGCAGAGCGAGACGAGAGAGACATTGCTCTTCTTGCTGATTGCCCTTACTAGAGGAGCGTACATGATGTGTACGATATCACCGAAGACTGGGATACCTGTGATGAAGCCTGCAAGTCCTACTGCAATACGTGACTTCTGTCCCTTGAACTTTCCGACAAGCGTGTCGGCGATGACTTCGATGCTTCCGCTTTCATAGAGGAACCTTCCGAGCATTACACCGAGACCTACGATGATTCCGATGCTTGTCATCGTGCTTCCGAAACCGTTTCCTATGACAGTTGAAATCTGGCTTGTCTGCATGCCGGTCAGCAGTCCCGTTCCGACAGCAGTCAGTAAGAGTGCGATAAAAGCATTCGCTTTAAACTTGATGATTGATACTAGAAGTATCGCCATCGCAATTCCGAAGACGACAAGGAGATAAGCGTCGTTTCCCATTTTCTGTTTCCTCCAGATGGTTTTTATAGATAACCCTATGACCGCAAGCGGACATGAGTATCATGTGCATTAAATAATATTTTGCGTAATAATGATTTAGATAAGTTCCAGCTCTTCGAGTCTGTCCTTTACTTTCTTCTTTTCCTCATTCGTGAGATTTCTCAGCGGCAGTCTTGCTCCTCCGACTCTGTATCCCTGGAGGGCGAGAGCCTCCTTATGGGCCATTATCGGCATGACGGAGCGGAAGAGGCTCCTTACTTCCATGATGAGATTCTGCTTTTCCATGGCGAGGACTGTATTTCCCTCCTTCCATGCCCTGTACATCGATGAAGCGAGAGAAGGGAAGACCGATGCCGAGGCAATTACTCCTCCGTCCGCTCCGGAGAGGAGGGAGTGCATGACTATGGCGTCATTTCCCGTCGAGATCTCGAAGTCGTCTCTCCTTACTGCCGCTCTGTACCCGATAAGGGTCATCAGATCCATGCTGCTGTCCTTTATTCCCCTGATGTTCTCATACTTTTCAGCGAGTCTCTTCACCAGAGAGGCTGAAAGCGGATTTCCGCTCATTCCCGGGATATTGTAGAGATAGACCGGAAGCTCGCCGGCCTTCTCTGCTATATACGAAAAGTAGAGGAAGAGCGCATTATCGTCATAGTGATGGAAATAGGGGGCGGTCGATGTTATGGCATCGGCTCCGTTCTTCTTCGCTTCTGCAATATATCTTCCGAGTCCTTCCGGATTGAGAGCGGAAACGTTGAAGAGAAGTGATGCTTCCGGGAAAGCATTCCTGAGCTCTTCGAGCATTGTGACTCTCTCTTCCATGGTAAGGTTCGCGAACTCACCGTTGGTACCTCCGACGAGGATTCCGTTCACTCCGGATGCTAGTATGTATGATGCTATTTCCTTCTGTGCTTCGTAGTCGACCCTTCCGTCATCCGTGTAGGGTGTGACAATGGGCGCAAGTATTCCCTTGAGAGTAAATTCCTTCATCTTTCCAGCCTCTTATTTCAGTATTGCACCCTCGTCAGCTGACGAGACGCTCATGGCGTAGCGGTAGAGATAACCTTCGGTGACTCTCGGCCTGAAAGGCTTGAGAAGAGTCTTCCTTCTTGCTATCTCTTCTTCCGGAACGAGAAGTTCGAGCTTTCCTCCGGGAATATCGATCATGATCATGTCACCGTCTTCAATCACCGCGATGGTGCCGCCTTCCGCAGTCTCGGGCGAGATATGACCGATGCAGGGTCCTCTTGTCGCACCGCTGAAGCGTCCGTCCGTGATGAGCGCGGTCGTCGTCGAGTAGCCCATTCCGACAAGAGCCGATGTCGCAGTGAGCATCTCTCTCATTCCCGGGCCTCCCTTCGGACCTTCGTTCCTTATGACGATGACATCGCCGTGCTGTATCTTTCCTTCATAGATTGCCTTTACCGTTTCCTCTTCGCTTTCGAAGCATCTTGCAGGACCTGTGTGCTTCTGCATTTCGGGTACTACCGCACTCTGCTTGACGACACATCCTCTGGGGGAGATGTTGCCCTTGAGAACCCTTATCGAACCGTGCGGAGCATTGGCATTCTCCACTGTCCTGATGACATCCCTGTCCCAGATTACGAGGCTGTCCGCATTTTCCTTATGTGTCTTTCCGTTGACTGTCATGAGGTCCGCATTCTCTATTTCCGAGATGGACTTTATCACAGCTTGTACTCCTCCTGCCTGGTCGAAGTCCCAGAGCGTGTAGGTTCCGGAAGGCTTTATCTTCGCAAGATACGGAGTGTCATATGAGAACTGCCCGATTCTCTCGAGAGACATCTCGAGATGGGCTTCCTTCGCGATCGCCGGAAGATGCAGTGTGATATTCGTCGAGCCTCCGACTGCGAGAGTGACCTTCG
>CAZKIT010000045.1:0-10792 GCA_964552905.1 uncultured Spirochaetaceae bacterium | reverse complement strand
AGAGCCTGTCTCTGTATTCTCTGTTGATTGCTGCCACTGGATTACCTCCTTTCTCATATCAACTATAATATCATACGGTAGAGGCCATGTTGGCAAGTGTTTTTGGCGTATTTAAGCCACTTTTACCGCCTGGAATGCTGAAAGAATAGTTTTCGATAATTCTTGAGCGGTAAATATGTTATGCTTTATTTTGCCAGGGTCAGAGAATATGGTTCAGAAAGTCCTGTGCCCTCTGCGTCTTCGGGTGCGAGAACATTTCGTCGGGAGTTCCCTCCTCTACGATTTCGCCGTCAGCCATGAAGACGACCCTGTCGGCTGCAGCTCTGGCAAAACCCATCTCGTGAGTGACGAGGAGCATCGTCATGCCGCTCTCGGCAAGGGATAGCATTACATCCAGTACTTCCTTGATCATCTCGGGGTCGAGCGCAGATGTCGGCTCGTCGAAGAGCATGGCCTTCGGCTCCATTGCGAGAGCACGCGCGATTGCGACCCTCTGCTGCTGTCCGCCGGAGAGCTGATGGGGTTTCTGCTTTGCCTTGTCCTCGAGCCCGACTCTTCTCAGGAGTGCCATGCCCTTCTCAGTAGCTTCCTCCTTCGAGAGCTTCTTCACCTTCATCGGAGCGAGGATTATGTTGTCAATGACCGAAAGATGGGGAAAGAGATTGAAGGACTGGAAGACCATTCCGACTTCCTCTCTCAGCTTTCTTATGTCTGTCCTTGCATCCATGATGTCCCTGCCGTCGATGAGAATCTGTCCCTTCTGTGCCTTCTCGATACCGTTGACAGTTCTTAGAAGAGTCGACTTACCCGAACCGGAGGGACCGATTATGACGACGACCTCCCCGTCGTTGACTGTGAGACTGACGTTCTTGACGGCATGCATGATTGTGCCGTCGTTGTTTTCGAAGTCCTTGTATACGTTCTTTATTTCAATCTTAGCCATTTTTGTGAAGTTTCTCCTCCATGAGACCAACGAGACGTGAGAGTATTAATGTGAGAATAAGGTAGATGAGGGCGACGATGAGCATCGTCTGAAGGGAGAGGAAGGTACGGGAGATGTACTCTCTTCCTCTCTTGAGAATGTCTGAAAGGGCAAGAATCGAGACAAGGGATGAATCCTTGAGCATTGATATGAACTCATTGCCTATTGCAGGAAGAACGACTTTTATGGTCTGGGGAAGAATGACGTGTATGAATGTCTGGCTCTTCGAGAGTCCCAGTGCCGTGGCAGCCTCTGTCTGTCCTTTCGGTATCGACTGTATACCAGCCCTTATGATTTCACCCATATATGCACCGAAACATATGGAGAGTGCTATGATAGCCGCGACGATTCCGTCTATGTGTATGAGGGAACCGAGTGCATAATAGAGGAACATCAGCTGTACAAGGAGCGGAATACCTCTGATGAGTTCGACGTATACTCCGCAGAGCTGATTGATGAAGCGGTTCTTCGAGGAAGAACCCAGTCCTGTGAGAATGCCGATTACGACAGCCCCCATTATTGCGAAGACCGTACATTCGAAAGTCGTCGGAATACCGGTGACAGTATAGAGGAATATTTTCCAGTAGACGTCCTTCTTCACGAGACAGAGAACGATGAGAAGAAGCACCGAGCCGTAGAATGTGAGACGCCAGGAGTTTATGAGATGCGAGCCCTTCTTCGGAATGAGGACACCGTCCGTCATCGTGATGACTGTCGGGGCCTTCGTACTCTCGCTGTTGTCGACGGAAATCACCTTGCTTGCAATCTCGCTGACACTTCTGTAGTTTTTGTCCTGATCCATTTTTGTTTGTTCCTTATATACAGCAAAAGGTCAGAGGGGAGAGAACACCCTCTGACCGAAGAAGTCTGTTGTCAGATTCAGTTAAGACCGTATTTAGCCTTCAGTTCAGCCATCTTGCCGCTTTCCTTGACCTTCTCGAGACCTTCGTTCAGGAGAGAGAGGAGAGATGAGTTGCCCTTCTTGACAGCCATAGCCATATCATCGGAGTTCTCGAATGAACCTGCAATCTTGAGAACCTTCGAATAGCTCTCGTTCTGAAGAACGAAGTCCTCTGCTACGACCGAATCGAGAACAACTGCATCGAGGTTGCCGTTTGCAAGATCGAGGACAGCAGACGGTGCTTCGTCGTATGTGTAGGGCGTGAGACCGAGGTCTTCACAGGCGAACTGGCATGTTGTTCCGAGCTGGACACCTGTCTTTTTTCCTTCGAGGTCTGCGTCGGAGTGGATGTCGTTGTTGTCAGCTTTCGTTACGATGGAGAGGGCGAACTGGAGAACGGGCGTCGTGAAGTCCACAGTCTGCTTTCTTTCTTCAGTTACGGTAAGACCGGAAGCTCCGATGTCATACTGACCGCCCTGGATACCTGCGATGATTCCGTCGAATGAGACGTTCGCAATCTCGATCTTGATTCCGACGGCGTCTGCGACAGCCTGTACGAGTTCGACTTCATATCCGCATGGATTTCCGTTGTCATCGATGTATTCGAGAGGCGGGTAGTCACAGCTTACTGCGACTGTATATACTTTTTCTTCTGTCTTGGTTTCACCTGCTCCCTGAGCGAAGACAGCCGTAAGTGACATTAATGCGACGAGTGCGAAAATAATCAGTTTTTTCATTGTTTTATGCATCCTTTAATGTATTTTTATTCAAGCTGAGGATACAATAGGCATTTTTGAATATAAGGTCAACAGTTTTATGCATAAAAATACAAAAAATGAAGAAAAGTAATGTATTATATTTCAGGAGTCTGTAATTAATTCATTGGAACTCAATGAAATAACCTAACTAAATTCATTGGATAAAAATACAGACACATTGATTGGAAACAGGGGGATCTTATCTGCGGACAACGATGTCCGGTGTGTTACCCGTCTTCATATCTGTAGTGAAAATTCTGAATAGAGACTGGATAAACATTGAAAAAGGAAGCCGGAGCTTCCTTTCCCTATATATTGTCCGGTGTCGGTTTTATACGCGTGCGGTAGACATATATGAATATCATGACGGCGATGACGAGGCCGAAGACTTCTGCAAACGGGAAGGCCCACCAGACGCCATTCAGACCCATGAAACGGCTGAAGACATATGCAGCCGGAACGAGTATTACGAGCTGCCTCAGCACAGCCGTTATCATGGTTCCCAGTCCGAAGCCTGTCGCCTGGAATGATGAAGATAATCCGATCGAGACGGCTGCGGCCATGAAGCAGATTGAGATGATCCTGAGGGCGGGTTCTCCGATTCTGTACATCTCGTCCGTTGCACTGAAGAGCGAGAGAAGCTGGTGAGAGAAGAGCTGGAAGCAGAGCGTGCCCGCAGCCATGATGACGAAGCTGATTGTCGTTCCTTTCCTTATGGTCTGGGTCATTCTGCTTCTCTTCCCCGCCCCGTAGTTGTAGGCGATGATTGGAACCATCCCGTTGGAGAGACCGAATATGGGCATGAATACGAATGACTGGAGCTTAAAGTAGACCGAGAAGACGGAGACTGCAGTCGTGGAGAATACGATGAGAATGCCGTTGAGGGCGCTCGTCATTACGGTGCTGATGCTGTTCGTGACGATTGTCGGAGCACCTACGGAATAGATGGATGAGACAAACTTTCTCTTCAGCTTAAGATGGTGGCGTCTGATCTTTACGAATCTGTTCTTCTTCACAAGGTACATGGATACCGCGAATGATACTATCTGACCGATGACCGTTGCGATTGCAGCTCCTGCGACACCGAGCCCGAATGTGAAGATGAAGACGGGGTCGAGGATGATGTTCGTGACTGCGCCGCTGAGCTGGCTCAGCATGCTCGAGAAACTGTCTCCCGTTCCCTGGAGAATGCGCTCGTTCATCATCGTGAGGAACATGAAGAGCGAGAACACCATGACGATTACTGCGTACTCATTCGAAAGGGAGAGAAGTTCCTCGTCCTTCGTATAGAGTGAAAGGAACGGCTTTGCCGCCGTGATGCCGAGAATAGCAAAGACAATCCACGTGATGAAGGCCACCGTCAGTCCGTTTCCTGCGACGTGCTCTGCCGTCTCCGTGTCCCCTTCGCCGAGCTTGCGTGACATGAATGACGCCATGCCGACTCCCGTTCCGACACCGAAGGCTATGAGAAGGTTCTGCAGAGGGTATGCCAGTGACACCGCCGTGAGTGCGGTCTCACTGAGCATTGCCACGAATATCGAATCAACTATGTTGTATAGTGCCTGGACGAGCATGGAAATCATGAGCGGAAGCGATATCTTCACGATGAGGGATGAAATTCCCTCCGTCCCCATGATGTTTTCTTTTATATCTGTTTGCTGCATTCCTACATGATGAATATAAACAGTGTGAGTGGCAATAGAGGAGAGAGAATATCGGGAACAGTCTTTCTCCAGAAGCTGTTTGGCAGGCCCCCGTTATTGCAACATCTGTTCGAATTGAATTAACCTTCATGAAGGAGAATCAAATGAAGGTATGTAAATTCGGCGGCTCAAGCGTCGCTTCTGCCGATCAGATAAGGAAGGTAAAGGCGATTCTTGATGGCGACAGTGAGAGAACAATCGCCGTAGTATCGGCTCCGGGAAAGAGAAATTCTTCCGACGAGAAAATCACGGACATGCTCTACGGCTGTGCGTTCCTGGTGGATGAAGGAAAATCATGCTCTTCTCTTTTCTCGAAGATTGAAGAGCGCTATGAAGATATTGCAGAGTCCCTGGGACTGGGAAGGAAAGCTGTCAGCGATGAACTCGATATCATCCGGAAGAACATAGAAAGCGGAATGGGAGCATCCTATGCGGCCTCGAGAGGAGAATATCTCTCGGCATTTCTCATTTCCAGATATCTCGGATGGAATTTCCTCGATACGGAGGGAATCATCATCATCGGCGAGGACAACAGAATCGAGGACATCACATATACACGGCTCAGGAGTGCGCTGAAAAATGGTGAGAAGTATGTTATTCCCGGTTTCTACGGAACGTCCTGTGACGGCAGCGTCACCACATTCTCCCGCGGCGGAAGTGACATCACAGGGGCGATTGTCGCATCTGCCGTCGACGCTGCTATCTACGAGAACTGGACGGACGTATCGGGAGTCTACTCATCGGATCCCAGAAAGGTGAAGAGTGCACACGTCATAGAGGAACTCAGTTACAGGGAGGTGAGGGAATTCAGTGAGGTCGGAGCCTCTGTCTTTCATGAAGAGGCCATTGCACCGTGTATCGGAAAGGGTATTCCCATCAACATCAGAAACACCAACAAGCCCGGTGACAGGGGAACCATGATCAGAAAGGATGTCTCTCACAGGGGGGTTATCGGGGTATCTGCAAAGGGCGGACTGACGAAGATATACTGTCAGAAGCTTATGTTCTTCAAGGAAAGCGGCATGAGACACAGAATCCTGTCCCTGATGCATATCTACGGGATAAAGCCCTGTTACACGCTCTACGGCTGTGATTCCATCACCTGGTATTTCGAGACCAGACAGGCTGAAGGAATCGACATCTCCCTCATGTGCAGCCGCATCAGGGATGAGTTCGGTCTTAACGAGATAGAATACAGGACTGGATGCGCAATCCTGGGCCTTGTAGGAACCGGTATTGAAGAAACCATGGAATATGTCGATGCACTTTCCGTCCTCAGGGAGAACGGCATACGACCTTTCTCCGTATCTCTCGGAGGAAGCTGGACGACTTTTGCAATAGGAATACCCGAGGAACGCAAGGATGAGGCCGTCTCGCTGATTTCTGACAGGATTTTCAGCAAGTAGAGAATTGTGAAACGGAGTATCCTTCTTTCTGTACTTTTCATCTCACTGGTCACAGCGCTCTATTCCGGGACCTTTATAATCGAAGATTACACCTTTGATATAACGGGTAGCACGAAGGAGCAGGCACTGAGACGTGAACTGGATTCCGGCGAGGAGATCTTCTCAAGCCGGGAGGAACTTACAGAGGCCCTCGACGAAAAGGTGAGAGGGCTCAACAACAGACGTATCTTCAAAAGCGTTTCATATACGACGAGCGAGAGAGAGGACGGGAACGTCACATATGTGAGTGTCGATTTTGTCGTGGTCGATGCAAAGACGCTGCTGATAATTCCATACGGAAAATATGATTCGAATACCGGGCTGATTGCTGCCGTCAAGGTTACGGACAAGAACATTCTGGGCTCTCTTTCCAGAACTTCATCGACTACATCGGTCTGCATACCCTCTGAAGGTGTGAAGAAGACATACCTGGAGGAGAACCTTACTTTCTGGTCGGTTCCGGTCGGGGATGCCTCGATGTATTTTCACTTCGACGGGAGCACAAGAACAGGAAATTTCGGATCCAAGCTCGTATTCGACCATGTTCCGCTCGGAGCGTTCTCGTTCGATACGTCATTCCAGGTCATAAGAAAGGACGGGGACATAAAGTACACATATACGCTGCTTTTCAAAGCTGAGGCCGGCCGGGTTTCCTTCCGTCCGTACCTTGAAGTCGTGTTCAACGACGAGAAGAACGGCTCCTATATACTCCCCAGACTCGAAATCGGAAATGTCAGGGCAGGATCTGCCTCTTTTGATTTCGAGACACTCTACAGGGCTCAGTCACCCTCCGGATACAGCTTCAGAAGCAGTGAAGTGAAACATACGACACTTCTTTCCTTCTCAAAGGGAGCTCTTCAGCCGTTTTCATGTAAGAATGTGCTCTATTATCGCTTCGGGTCTTATTTCGAGACGGACAATACCCTGAGCTGGAAGTTTACCGAAAGCACCTCGTTCCATGTCGCCCAGGACATGCGTTTCTATGAGAGCGGTTCATCCCGTTATGATACTGGAATCGGAATCAGCCAGAAAATCGAGATAGGATCGGCTTTCTCGATTACGGCGACCCTGATGGAATATCTGAGGGCTGAAAATGACGGCACAGGATTTTCATTCGGCGACTACCATACTCTTACGGCTTCTGCCTCTTCAGACTCAGTCGAATGGAAGGATTCCTTCCGGAGAGGAATGAGCTGGAACATAAGCGTGGGTGAGTCATGGCTGCATGATTTTCCGTCCATGACAATCGATAGCGAGAAGGGGCTCTACAATCATCTGGAAATCACAGGCCACTGGATAGTCTCATCATGGTTCAATCCGTCCGTTCGCCTGATTGCCTCGATGACCGATGACAGAGAGGAACACGGCTCTCTCGGAAACAGCAGTCTCGGCGAGTACATAAGGGGTGTGAGAAACAGCACCGTCACTGAAGAAGGACGCGACAGCAATAAAATAACAGCCGTCCTGAATGCAGACTTCCTTTTCCGTCTTCCTCTTCCGGTCGAAAGCTTCTCGCTTTTCCTCAATCCTTTTACTGATGTCCTTTACACATGGCATGATGAAACGGATAAAGGCAGAGCATGGTTCGGCTTCGGGCTGGAAATCATCGGTGTACTGACTGATTATCCGGCATATCCGGTACGAATATCGTTCGGTGTTGACTGCGAAAAGCTCGTGAAGCACCTCAGAAAGGAATCCGGGAACGGAAACTTCTTTGAAATCTTCATGGGAACTGACTTCTTTTTCTGAAACAGCCGTTTCCGTCCTGTTCTTTTAACAAAAAAGAAATGTTCTTGGAATACAGTAATCTTCAGAAAATTGTATATTTTGAGGATTACGGGTGGAACACTCTAGTTTAAAAAAACTTTTGGGGGTAAGTTTATCAGAGGCCGGGGCTCTGGAAAGGAAATGTGGAAAATGAAGAAGTCATCAATTTTACTGCTGCTGTTCTTCTTTCTTATGTCATTACCCCTTTCTGCGTCAAACAGTCAGAAATACTACCCTGTTGCATCGGATGAATGGCAGATTGTCAATGAACTCTGCCACTGGGCAGGGGTATCCGGTCCGACATCGAACGGTCCCGTTACGGCCATGCAGCTTCTCACAGCCCTCGGAAGAGCTGAGAAATACATTGACGGTGACAACCTGATTCTGAAGGACATAAAGGCAATCCTCAGTGAAGACACCTCTTTCTATTCGGATGACATCGGTTCCATAGGTCTTGTCGGCGAGCTTTCACCGGAGATGTATGTGCAGACCAGTGCTCCCTATGATACTGCTTCCGCCGATCAGTGGAATACCGACAGCGACTGGTTCGTGAGAAGCCACAGCGAGAGGGAAAGCCTCTTTTCACTCATACTCGAGAACACCGTAAGGGACAGTTTCTACTCAAGGCTGAAGTTTTCCTTCCGCCAGAAATCAAATCTTTCGGAAGTGAATATCTGGAACAAGAAAATACACTTCAATTTCGTGGATAACATCATCAACCAGAACTTCCCGTACGACGGGGGAATATCACTCGGGACCTCGGGCCTCAGCCTCATCGTTGCCAGAAACCGTGTGTCGCTCGGCGAAGGATATACGGGAAATACTGCAATCGGCGACAACTACGATTACCAGGATTTTCTCAAGGCGGGCTTCTTCACGGATTCCAGCTCCATATTCCTCACGCTCACCACATTCGATTCATCTCACAGACTGTCTACTGATACGGAAACACTCGAACCCTGGGATGTGAGGGTCTCGTCATTCAGCGGATGGAAGAACATCCGTCATTCGGCGGAATATGAAATCGTCCTTGTCGACAAACTAAAGCTTTCCCTTGCCTTTGTCACTCTCCTCGATACCACATCATCCTTCGACATCAGATACCTCAATCCCTTCATATTCCTTCACAATATGTATAACTTCCACCAGTCTTCAAGCGAGCACAGGTTTTCATCCCTTGAAGCCAACAACATGATTACTCTCGATGCATCCTGGGCCTTTGCGAAAAAATGGAATATGTACCTTCAGGTCACGATGGATCAGCTGCAGCTGCCGGGAGAGAACGACGAGTATATCGGGGCCTATGACTATACGGAACCGAACACCTTCGCGGGCCTGTTCAATATAAGCTATACGGACATAATCGGAAACGAGAGGCTTCTCAACCTCTACGGCGAAGTCGTCTACACCATGGCCGGAATGTATCTTAATTCCAAGTATTATGATGAGGACGGCAACGTGGCGCAGGCGAAGTCTTCATATAGATGCTGGTCCCAGGATTACCTGTTGGGCTATCACAGGGAACTTGAAAGTGCGGATGACGTTGCATATTCCGGGTACAAATATGGTCCGGACTGTGTGACCGTCTCCGTCGGTGGAACATACCGCGTCCCGTCATCCTTCTCTCTCTCGGGATCCCTCTTCTACATGGCGCACGGTGAAAAGGGCAGGGGCAGCAATGCCTCCAACTATACATTTGACGATATCGATGACATTGCCAACATGAACAGACTCTCCCTTTACGGCATAGTGGAGCACACTCTTGTTCTGAAGGCAGAAGGAGAGATCCAGATATTCCCGTTCCTCTCTTTCTCAGCCGGTGCCGCCTATTCATACAGATGGAACTACAGAAACAAAGCGGGACTGACGTTCTCGAATCTCCAGGCATACATCGGAGTGAAGCTTTCGACTGCAAGCTTCCTTGTCGGCTGATTCTGTTCATGACATGACGGTGAGACAGACATTCAGCTGTATTCTGTAATGCTTCAGGACTCCCGTTCTGCCGAAAGAAAGAGCTCCGGTTTCCCGGAGCGTCTCATTTTTCTATTCCCACTGTTTGATTCCGGCGAGTATTTTCTCCTCGCTTCGTTTCTTGGGATCTATCTTGATTTCAACCTTCTTCACTATCTCGGTCATGATTGCCGCGATTATGAAGTAGATGACGGCCGTCGCTATGAGAGGGAAGAAAGCCTCGTATGTGCGGCTCCTCACGAGGTCCGATATCTTCGTCAGATCGAGTACGGCTATGTAACCGACGACGCTTGACTCCTTGATGAGTGTGACGATTTCGTTCCTGTAGATGGGGAGGAAGTGCTGTGCAGCCTGCGGAAGCAGAATCTTGAAGAATGACTGGCTGTCCGTGTAGCCCAGAGCCTTCGCCGCCTCAAGCTGTCCGTCCGGAACGGCCTTGCAGCCGACGCAGAGCATGTCATACATGGAACATGAGAAGATCAGCGTGAAGCCTACAACAGAGACCCACATGCCGCTGAGTCTCGATGAGCCGAATACGATGTAGTAAAGAATCATCAGCAGCAGTACCGTCGGCATTCCCTCTATCAGCCAGTTGTAGAAGTTGTTCACGGCGTTCGCAACAGGATTGCCGTGTCTGCACATGAGATAGATGCAGAAACCGAGGATTGTGCCGAGAATAATGGAACAGACTGTGATGAGGATCGTGACACCGGCTCCCTCCAGGAACAGTTCCCATCTGTTCTCCCTGATGAATGTCTTGTTGAAGGAGGAAGCGAGCTTGTCGAAGAACGTATCCGTGCTCTTCTCCTCACCGATGACTACGAGATAGATAGGTGTTGTATAGTAGACATCGGAGAGCGTACCTGTCTCGTTTCTTTCCTCGCTTACGACGATATTCATGCCGATATCGTATTTGCCTGTTTCAACGCCGGGTGCGATTGCCTCGAAAGGCACCTCGTAGAATACCGGTTCGTAGCCGTATGCAAGACAGAATCGGGATATGAACTCGACATCGAATCCGCTGAGTTCTCCGTTCGACACGAACGAAAACGGCTCGTAGCCGCCTTCGACAGCAATTGATATCTGACCGTTTTCGCCTGTGAACGGCTCGAGCGAGAACGTGCTCGTCTCGGGGTCGAAGTTGTTGATCCAGTAATCGTACAGATAGTCGGATGTTCCGTCTTCCCTGCACTTTGCAATGAATTCGTTCAGCTGGGAGAGAAGGGTATCCTGCTTCTCGTTGTTGCCGATGATGCAGGTTGCAC
>CAZKIT010000044.1:0-11084 GCA_964552905.1 uncultured Spirochaetaceae bacterium | reverse complement strand
TCCTTCCAGAGAATCCTCTCGAGAACGCCTGTGTCGACAAGAACGGCGTCGATGATTCCGAGAATCATGCACAGGGGGATGCCTATGATGCCGATTCTCTTCATGAGAGGTCCGTTGTCGTAGAGTGATATGAACTTCTCGATGAAGGAGGCTGTCACCATTCCCACACAAAGACCGCAGATGACATCCAGCGGCCAGTGGACTCCGAGGTAGATTCTCGAAAGAGGAATCAGGACCATGAGGATGAGAGAGACTGTTCTGACAGCCCTGTTCCTGGTTGTCCGGTATATTCCGTAGTAGAGGGAACCCGCAAGGGAGGAGTGTCCGGACGGGAAGGAATAGCCTGTAGCTGTGCTCTGCCTCAGCGGAACTATCTCGCCGGGATATTTCACCCATGGACGCGGGATGCGGAAGATGACCTTGAGAACGCCGTTTATGATGTGCGTTGTCATTACCGTAGCTCCGAGTCCGAATCCCTTTCTCTTGTCTATGACGAGATAGACGAAGAATATGAGAATCATCGTCCAGACGGATTCTCCGAGGAACGAGACAACCTCGGCAAATTTACACACGGCCTCAAGTCTGAGGCTCTGGAAGAAGAGCATCACCGGTTTCTCTGCGGCTAGAATTGCATCAATCATTTCTGACTCCCTGTTCCTCTATATTGTCAGTTCTGCTTTTCCTCTCCGTCAAGCTCTGCACCGTAACGGCAGAGAACGGAGAGAATGATGAACATCACCCCGATGGCGATGGAACCGCCGGTTGCGTAGCTTATGCCGCTGTCGAAGTAATCGAACTTTCTGATGAGGATTTCGTACAGCACATCCGATATGACGGCCGTCACGAGCGGAATTACTATGGTGATGATGCCAAGTTTCCTCAGTCTGAGTGCATTGCCGCCGTTGAAAGGTGTTCCGGCATTCAGTTCGGCCTTGAAGTAGGAGACGGCCTGTTTTGCCACCACTGCTTCACCCAGAGCAGTCACGGCAGCGGAAATGAGAATGTGGTACATACAGCCTGTGTTCCCGTCAAAGACGGAAAGGGACGCGAGGAAGGAGGCTGTCTCCTCAACTCCCAGCGTCAGACAGATGACCGCCGCAGTACAGGATACGACAGCGATGACCGAGACGGCGAAGGCAAGACGCGACAATATTCTTCCTGTTCTGTGAAGTATCTGGATGGTGGATAGCGGAGTTCTCATTTTCTTTTTCCTTATGTACAGAATGCATCTTACTCCAATTGACCGTAATGTGTCTTGATGACGGGGCAAAATCACTCTGATATGCCCCATTTGTTATTGACTCATGTTGTTATTTGTCAGACTATGTTGCTGACAGAACAGGTGATAATGTAAAATTTACAGCGTTATTTCCTTTATTTTAAAGCAGATAGGCTTCATGACTTCAAGAAAATTCATCTTTTTGACAAAAAATCTGTAATATTTGTTGAATAAAAATACAGAAAAATGTATATTGCTACAAAGATTTTTAGAAGGAGTCTATCATTATGAAAAAGTTTCTTGCTGTAATGTTGGTTGCTTCTGTTGCAATGGCAGTATGCTTTGCAGGCGGAAGCAGTGAAAGTGCATCGGGCGAAGTCAGAATCGGTTTCATCGGACCTCTGACAGGTGACTACGCCAACTACGGGACACTCTGCAAGCAGGCTGTCGAAATGGCAGTTGAAGAGCAGAATGCGAAGGGCGGTATCAACGGCGCTACTGTAAAGCTTTATGCTGAAGACAGTGAAGGCGATTCCCAGAAGGCTATTGCAGCATTCGACAAGCTTACAAATACAGATAAGGTATGTGCAATCGTAGGTCCGGTCCTCACAGGCGAGACATTCGCCGTTGCACCTGTTGCACAGGCTAACGGTGTCGTTCTCATCACACCGTCTGCATCCCACAAGGACATCACGGCTGAAGGCGACTGCATCTACAGGACAACACCTTCCGACGGTCTCCAGGGCGTCGTTGCAGGAAAGTACTTCGCACAGGTACTCGGCTACAAGAAGATTGCAGTTCTCTATGCGAAGAACGACTACAGCCAGGGGCTCTACGAGAGCATGAGCGAAAGCTTCGAGGAAGAAGGCGGCCAGATCGTCGCAACAGCTACATTCATGGTCGGCGACAAGGATTTCAAGACTCAGCTGACACAGCTCAAGAACACCGATGCCGAGGCTATCTACATTCCTGACTATACGGCAGAGATGGCACAGATCCTCGAGCAGGCTGCACAGCTCCAGGTCGGAAAGCCGTTCCTCTCATGCGACGGATTCCTCAACGAAGAGATCTATGATCTCGCAGGCGACTATACGGACGGTGTCATCTACACGGCATCCGCGAAGGTCGAGGAAAGCTCCGTTGCTGCTGACTTCAAGGCAAAGTACACAGAGAAGTACGGTGTTGCTCCTGACTCATTCGCTACAAACGCATATGATGCTTCATACATCCTCTTCTCCGTCATCGAGAAGGTCGGAACCGACAAGAGCGCCATCAAGGAAGGCATGAAGGAAGTCAAGGACTTCGTCGGTGTCAACGGCGTCATCAACTTCGACGAACAGGGTGACCTCGTGGCTAACCAGGGCGTCTACAAGGTTGACGGAAAGACACCTGTCTACCTCGGTGCTTACCAGGTCATCGACGGAAAGGTTACAAAGGTTGACTGATAGAGGGTGTTGAACCCTGAGGGAAGAGCACCGCACACACGGTGCTTTTTCCGTTGGAATATGATATACAGAGAGAAATCTGTTTGGAGGAGATAATGGGATCTGTCAGTACTTTTTTCCAGCATCTCATGAATGGCCTTACGCTCGGCGGCATCTATGCGCTCATCGCACTCGGATACACAATGGTCTACGGCATTCTCAAGTTCATTAACTTCGCCCATGGCGATATCCTGATGGTGGGAGCGTACATCGGACTCTTCGTCTTCGATGCACTCAGAGGTTCCACCCCGATCGGAACATGGTGGCTCATAGCGTTCTTCATTGCAATGCTGGTGAGCATGATTGCATGTGCGTTTCTCGGCATGGCCATCGAGAAGATCGCCTACAAGCCCCTCAGAAACGGTTCGAGGCTTGCTCCGCTTCTTTCCGCCATCGGTATTTCGTTCATCCTCTCGAACGGATGCGCATGGATGTTCGGCACTCACTCCAGAAAGTTCGAATACCCGTTCGACAATACCGCTATCTCGATAGGCGGTGTCGTGATTACTCCTCACCAGATCCTGGTACTTGTCGTCGCCATCGTGATGATGGTCGCCCTCAAGCTCTTCGTCGACAAGACGAAGATGGGCAAGGCCATGAGAGCGACATCCCTTGACGGCGAGACGGCAAAGCTGATGGGAATCAACTCCGATATGATCATCTCCCTTACCTTCGGTATCGGAAGCGCGCTTGCTGCATGCGGCGGCATCCTCATCGCCCTCGACTACAAGGTCTATGCGACAATGGGGACAATGGTCGGCCTCAAGGCCTTCGTTGCTGCAGTCGTCGGCGGCATCGGAAACATCACCGGAGCCATGGTCGGAGGTTTCCTCCTGGGACTGCTGGAGACGTTCGGTGTCGCTCTTCTCGGAATCCCGTCGGGTTTCAAGGATACGATTGCCTTCGCCGTCCTCATCATAATCCTCCTTCTCAAGCCGGAAGGCCTCCTGGGGAAGGTTGAAAAGGAGAAGGTCTGATGTTCAATTTCTTTCTTCTCATACTGATCTACACATGTATCTATGCATTCATGTCCATCGGACAGAATCTCATCACCGGCTACACCGGAATGCTCTCCCTCTGCGGGGCCGGATTCTTCGCCATCGGAAGTTACACGACGGCAATCCTGACAACGAAGCTGGGCTGGTCATTCTGGGCGACTCTTCCGGTTGCAGCACTCCTGTGTGCCCTCATGGGGGTTCTCATCGGACTCCCGACACTTCGTCTCAAGGGCGATTATCTTGCAATCGCGACACTGGGCTTTGCCGAGATTGTCAGGAACGTCATCAACAACTGGGACTCTCTCACGAACGGCCCCAACGGCATCCAGCGCATTCCGATGATTACTCTTTTCGGCCGTACGGTCAGCCCCTACACCAAGTACGGTTTCCTGGCTCTGGAGATTGTCCTTCTTGCCGTCTGTTACTTCCTTTACGAAAGACTTGCCAGAAGCAGGATGGGAAGGGCTCTCGAGGCAATCAGAGAAGACGAGATAGCGGCAAAGTCCCTCGGAATCAACGTGACGAAGTACAAGGTCGCGGCATTTGCCCTCGGTGCGGCAGTGACAGGCATTGCCGGTTCTCTCCAGGCTGAATTCGTTCTCTCTGTTTCTCCCGGAACCTATGTGTTCATGGTATCGATCATGGTGCTCTGCACGGTCGTCCTCGGCGGCATGGGTAACTTCAAGGCCGTTATACTTGGGGCTTTCATCATCCAGTTCATATCGTACTTCCCTCAGCTTGTCGGACTGTCGAACATAATTCCGGCCCAGGCGAAACAGATCATATTCGGTCTCATCCTCGTCGTCATGATGATTTACCGCCCGCAGGGAATACTCGGACGTGAGAAGAGAAACAACAGAAAAGCCGAAAAGGCCTACTACGGGGAGAAGACAAAATGAGCATGCTTGAAACAAAGGCCCTTACAAGGGAATTCGGCGGTATCATTGCGGTCAACAGAGTGGACTTCAATGTTGAAAAGAACATGATTACCGGTCTTATCGGTCCCAACGGTGCCGGAAAGACCACTCTCTTCAACAACATTACAGGACTCGATACTCCGACCAGCGGAACCGTCACATTCAACGGAAAGGACATAACGGGGCTTCCCGCAAACAGAATCTGCCGTCTCGGCATTGCACGAACCTTCCAGAACATCAGACTCTTCAGGGAGCTGAGCGTCATCGATAATGTCATGGTCGGGCGTCATTCTCTTACCGGAAACGTGAAGAACCGCACCCTCCAGTCGATTCTCTCCTATTTCAATGTGGAGAAGGAGGAGAAGGAAGAGTACGAAAAGGCGATGAGATGGCTTGAGTTCTTCGGTCTAGAGAACCTCAGAAACGAGAATGCGAAGAATCTTCCGTACGGCTATCAGAGAGAGCTTGAGATAGCGCGTGCACTTGCAACCGAGCCGCAGCTCCTCTTCCTCGACGAACCAGCTGCAGGCATGAACCCGCAGGAGACCGATGCACTGATGACGACAATCAGAAGAATAAGGGACCTCGGGATCACAGTCGTTCTCATCGAACACGACATGAAGCTCGTCATGAACATCTGCGACAACATCACTGTTCTCAACTACGGTGTGAAGATAGCACAGGGAACACCGGGAGAAATCCAGAGTGACAGCCGTGTAATCGAGGCATACCTCGGAAGCGGTGACGACGAAGAGGAGGATGAGGAATGACAGACAGAGAGATTCTCAGAATCGAAGACATCAGTGTCAGCTACGGCAACATCAAGGCTCTCAGAGGAGTCAGCATGGATGTCAGGGAAGGTGAGATGGTGGCACTCATCGGTGCAAATGGTGCCGGAAAGTCTACTTTGCTGAAGGCGATTGTCGGACAGGAACCTCTCCAGTCCGGCTCCATCTATTACGACGGCGAGCTTCTCTATTCGTCGGAAAAACATCACCACAATGTTCCGACATACAACGTCGTGAAGAAGGGCATCGCACTTGTTCCGGAAGGACGAAGGGTCTTTGCTGACCTCACGGTGGAGGAGAACCTCGACATGGGTGCATTCATGCTTAACGACGATTCTCTTGTAAAGAAGAAGAAACAGGAGATGTTCGACTTCTTCCCGATTCTTGGTGAAAGAAGAAAGCAGAAGTCCCGCTCGCTCTCCGGAGGCGAGCAGCAGATGCTTGCAGTGGCCCGCGCCCTCATGATAAGTCCCCGTCTTCTCCTTCTCGATGAACCGGGACTCGGCCTGGCACCTCTCATTGTCCAGGATATCTTCAACAAGCTGAAGGTCATCAACAGGGAGGACAAGGTTACCGTGTTCGTCGTTGAACAGAATGCCCGTCTGGCACTCAAGAGCAGCAATGACGGCTATGTCATGGAGAACGGTGTGGTGGTACTTCACGACGAGGCAAGAGCACTTCTTTCCAATCCGAAGGTAAGAAGTGCATATCTGGGTGAATAAATGTTTGCCCGAGGCCCGGAGAGGGCGTAAAATCAGTTAAGGAGATTAATCTATGATTATTGAAAGAAGAATGACAAAGAACCCTGTTACGTGTTCTCCCGATATGTCCATCCAGGATGCGGCAGATCTGATGAAGAAGGAGCACGTTCACCGTCTTCCTGTCCTCGACAGGAGCGGACGTCTTATCGGAGTCATTTCCGAAAAGGACATCCTGAAGGCGGCTCCCAGTCCTGCAAGCACGCTCAGCGCATACGAGACCAACTATCTCCTTGCGAAGCTCACCGTAAAGAAAATCATGTCGCGTAATCCTGTAACCATCACCAAGGACACGACAGTCGAAGATGCCGCAATGCTCATGATCGACCAGGACCTCTCCTGTCTTCCTGTTCTTGAAGAAGGCAAGCTCGTCGGCATCGTAAGCAAGTCGGACCTCTTCAAGATGCTCGTGGAGTCCTTCGGCGCACGTGTCGACGGAACGACGCTGACATTCCTTGTCCAGGACAGAAAGGGAATCCTTGCTGAGATAACGGGCAGAATAAGCGAGAAGCAGCTCGACCTTGTCACATGTTCATGTTTCGAGGGCACCGAAGCCGGAAACAGATTCATCTACATAAAGGTCAGGGGAGTCTCTTCGAGTGAACTCATCGATATAGTAAAACCATATGCAATCGCAGTGATGGATGTGAAGGAATCAAAATAAAATGAGAAAGACAATACCATTTCTGATTATTACCGTTCTTCTGCTCTCCACTTCATGCCTTTTCGTCGGGACCATCGATGATGAATATGAAGGCAGCGGCTACTATGCTTCTGACGGCACCTATGTCGAAGTGATACCGAAGTCATCCGAGTGGATCACCAGCGATGCTACGGCCGTCTATGTAACACTTGATGCAAATGCCACCACCGGATATGAGTGGCAGGCGTCTGTCAGCGGCGACAGCATCTATCTTGATTCCCAGTCATACGCTGCACCGGCCTATACGGGGCTTGTAGGCGTCGGAGGCACATGGAATGCCAAGTTCGAGACCACAGGTATCGACGGTGTAAGCTATGTTACACTCAGATATCTCAGACCGTGGAATCAGTCGGATGTCGCGTATACGATCACATTCAGTGTAACCGCATACTACGGGACGGTTTCCAGTGTCAGTGTAATCAGCTGCAACTACTGATCTGCGTTACTGAGACAGAGAGCGGGAGAAATCCCGCTTTTTTCGTCATATGCAGAGAGATGAGAGCATCTTCTCCGCTTCGTCTGTATAGAGGCGGATTTCCGTCGTGTTCTCCTTCTCTCGGTTGTTCTCTATCCAGAGCCTCAGCGATGCGATGATGTCGCCGTCGGCGGAGAGCGAGACGTAGTCGGGTGTTATTTCGGCTATGATGAGAACCTCTCCGGGAGTGAATACTCCGTTTTCCAGCGCTCTGCAGACAGCCCTGCTGTTTCTTCTGAGTTCTCTTGTCGCCTTTTCCTTATGGCTTTCGTAGCTGTACGGATCGAAGAAGGAAGTTTCGAGATTCCGTATTTCATCCCTGAAAGTGTCTATTGCTGTCATGGCTCTATTCTAACGATTAGAAAAGGAAAAGGAAATACTGATTATCATGCAGAAAAGTGTATGTTTATGCAATCTCTATGCATCAATCTGATTGACAAAGAGAACCTTTAGTCCTATTCTTACAACTATATTTTCAGTCTTAACTGACAATTGGAGATCTTGAATGAAGAAAATCTTACTTTTCACACTGGTCATGGTTCTGTCCCTGTCACTCTTTGCAGGCGGTTCAGCGGAAAAGACAGGAGCAAAATACAGAGTCGGCATCTGCCAGCTCGTGCAGCATGTCGCCCTTGACAGCGCAACGGAGGGCTTTAAGGACGCTCTCAAGGCGGCTCTCGGAGACGACGTCGAATTCGACGAACAGAACGCAAGCGGCGAAGCAGTGAACTGTGCGACCATCATCAACGGCTTCGTTTCTTCAGACGTGGACCTCATCCTTGCAAACGCGACTGCTCCTCTCCAGGCTGCAGCTTCCGCCACGGCAACGATTCCCGTCCTCGGAACATCGGTAACGGATTATGCATCAGCACTTGAAATCGACAACTGGAACGGAACAGTCGGAACGAACGTCAGCGGAACAAGTGACCTTGCTCCCCTCTCCGAGCAGGCTCAAATGATAAAGGAGCTCTTCCCCTCTGCAGAGACCGTCGGTCTCTTCTACTGCACGGCAGAGGCAAACTCCGTCTATCAGATCGAGACCATCGACGGTTACCTGAAAGATCTCGGATACAAGACAAAGAAGTATTCATTCACGGATACAAACGATGTTACGAGCGTCGCGCAGAAGGCTGCAGACGAATGTGATGTCATATACATACCGACGGACAATACGGCCGCATCCAATACCGAAGCAATCGCGAATGTGGTCATCCCGTCGAAGACACCCGTTGTCGCAGGAGAAGAGGGAATCTGTGCAGGCTGCGGTGTCGCAACACTTTCCATCTCATACTATGACCTGGGCTACGCAACAGGCGAGATGGCCGTGAAGATTCTCCGTGACGGAGCCGATATCTCCTTAATGCCTGTCGAGTATGCTCCGCAGGTTACGAAGAAGTACAACGCTTCGATCTGCCAGCAGCTCGGAATCACGATTCCGGAAGGTTACGAGGCAATCTGAGTATGCTGTCTCTTGTAAACGCTCTGCCGGGAGCGGTATGCCAGGGCCTCATCTGGGGTATCATGGCTCTCGGCGTATACATAACATTCCGTATTCTTGATACGGCGGACATGACAGTTGACGGCTCCCTGGCAACAGGGGGTGCTGTCTGTGTAATGCTGATCAGAAGCGGCTGCAATCCCTGGCTTGCGGTCCTCTGTGCTTTCCTTGTCGGGGCTCTTGCAGGACTTGTCACGGCGCTTCTCCACACAAAATGCGGCATTCCTGCAATACTTGCGGGAATTCTTTCACAGCTTGCCCTCTATTCGGTCAACCTCAGAATAATGGGGGGAAAATCCAACCAGCCCGTCTCTGTCGACAAGTACAGTCTTCTAGTGTCACAGAGATATGTAAGGACGCTGGGCTTCAATAATCCGATTCTCCTTATCGTGATTCTCCTTGCACTCCTAGTTGCATTCATGTACTGGTTCTTCGGTACCGAGAAGGGCTGTTCGATAAGAGCCACCGGAGCAAACAAGCAGATGGCGAGAGCCCAGGGAATCAACCCTGACAACGACATAATCCTCGGCCTTATGCTGTCCAATGCACTAGTGGCATTCTGCGGAGCGCTTGTTGCACAGTACCAGGGATCAAGCGACGTCAACATGGGACGCGGTGCAATCGTCATCGGACTTGCGGCAATAGTCATCGGGGAAGGTGTCTTCGGAAAGATAAAGCACAACTTCGCCGGCACTCTCATATTCGTCGTACTCGGTGCCGTAGTCTACTACATCGTCATCCAGGTGACACTGCTCTTCGGTCTCAACACCAACGACCTCAAGCTCATCACAGCCGTAATCGTCGGCCTCTTCCTTGCCATTCCGTACTGGAAGAAGGGAATAAGCGAGAGACGGGCGAGAAGGGGGGCCAGAAATGCTTGAAATAAAGAATATCTCGAAGACATTCAACAAAGGTACAATCAACGCAAAGGTAGCCCTCGATAATCTTTCCCTTACTCTCGAGGACGGTGACTTCGTGACTGTAATCGGCGGTAACGGAGCGGGTAAGTCCACACTCCTCAATGCCATTGCAGGTGTATTCATCGTTGACAGCGGTTCGATTGTCTCGAACGGCAAGGACATAACATATCTTCCGGACTATAAGAGGGCTTCGATGCTAGGCCGTGTATTCCAGGACCCGATGATGGGAACGACGCCGAACATGCTCATCGAGGAGAACATGGCTCTTGCCTACCGACGCGGTCAGAAGAGAGGACTGAGGTGGGGAATCAGCAGAGAGGAGAGGGAAATCTACTACAACTCCCTCAAAACCCTCAATCTCGGACTCGAGGACAGAATGACCGTCAAGGTCGGACTTCTCTCTGGCGGGCAGAGACAGGCTCTCACGCTTCTGATGGCAACACTCAAGAAGCCGGAGGTACTGCTTCTTGACGAGCACACTGCGGCGCTCGACCCGAAGACTGCGGAGAAGGTCCTCACGCTCTCCGACAGAATCGTCGAGGAGAACAATCTCACGACGATGATGGTCACGCACAACATGAGGGACGCCATCGCTCACGGCAACAGACTCATCATGATGGACAGGGGGCACATCGTTGTCGATATAAAAGGCGAGGAGAAGAAGAAGCTCACGGTTCCCGATCTCATGGCCCTCTTCAGCGAGAAGAGCGGCAGTGACGAAGCAAACGACCAGATGCTTCTCTCAAGGTAAAAGAATCAAAGAAAGGGTGCTCCGACGAGGAGCACCTTTTGAACATACAGATGAATTGCTTTTCTTACGCAGTAATGTAATGCATGCCAGACTGTCCCTGAAGAGACAGAATCTCCCTGCATCATCAGTCATCCTGCACTTTCAGCCATCTTTTGATTTTACAACCGATAAAGGTCATTCCTTCCAGGACCTATTATGCTTGTGAAAAGGTCTTTCTGTTCTTGCGTGAGCTCAGAATTCTGAATCGCTGAAATGACTTCTTTCTGCCTTTGGTTGTAGCCCTCGGCAAATTTACAAACAAGCTTTTCCTTTACTGTGTCTTCAATCCATCCCATCATCAGTTCTGGGTCGTAGCTCATTGATCTTGCCTCCTCTCTCAGATATTCCATGATGAGCACACGGAGGACATTCCTTTCTTGACATGTTCCTGTGGTCTTCCCGACAGTCGTGTGGGTTCCCCGGCGCTTTTCGGTATAATCATTACACAGATTCATTCATCTGTGTACTACCAATTCTGTTGATTCAGGCTGTATCATCTGAGGAGAGGAAACATATGAACAAAGCAGAAATGAA
>CAZKIT010000043.1:0-11157 GCA_964552905.1 uncultured Spirochaetaceae bacterium | reverse complement strand
CCGTCAACCCGATTAAATGGTATTTTACCTTCTGTTTGAGGTCAAGAGTCTGGGGCGTGAAGTTGAGTTCCACATGTTTTGATATCTGACCTGGTCCGAGGTAAAAAGACCCGGTATTGTATCCGCGTCATGCATGCGGGTAAGTATTCTGGCGTCATCAGTTAGTCACTGCGGTTCTTGAGTTAAGTTTCTTCAGAAGGCAGGAAAGAATTCATGAGGATAAAAGAGAAGGGAGCCGTTCTGTCCAGCGGCTCCCTCGTCGATTATGGCTTTGATTATTTTTCTTTCCTGTGGGAGGAACAGCCTCCGCAGGAAGCGCAGTTCCCGCTGCACCCCCCGTTCTTTCTGTCCCTCTTCATTGATATGACTATAGCGGCAACGATTGCAATCACTACTATCAGAACAATGAATGTACCGAGATTCATACAGCCGCCTTCTTTGCCTTCTTGATGAAGAGCTCATAGGCATAGAGAGTAATCACAAGAAGAGCGATGATGAAGAGAACGACGTTTCCGCATCCAGAGAACATGTTCCCCAGCTGTGTGACTACGAATGCGACGCAGTATGCGAAACCGCATTCCCAGCCGATAGCAGCCCATGTCCACTTGCGGCTGTTCATCTCTCTGCTGATGGCACCCATAGCTGCGAAGCACGGAGCGCAGAGGAGGTTGAATGCGAGGAACGAGAAACCTGTGACAGGTGTGAATGCTGCACTGATTCCTGCATATGCATTACCAGTAGCACCATAGAGGATACCGAGTGTACCGACGATGTTCTCCTTTGCGACGAGTCCCGTGATTGAAGCGACGGCAGCCTGCCAGTTGCCCCATCCGAGAGGAGCGAAGAGCCAAGCGAATACGGAGCCGATCTTAGCGAGGATCGAGAACTCGATTTCATCCTCGGCAAGCATTCTGAATCCGTCTTCAGCAAATCCGAAGTATGTCGTGAACCAGATGAAAATTGTCGAGAGGGTGATGATAGTGCCGGCCTTCTTGATGAATGCCCAGCCTCTCTCCCACATCGATCTCAGGATAGAACCGACTGTCGGAAGATGGTATGCAGGAAGTTCCATTACGAATGGAGCAGGATCTCCTGCAAAGAGCTTTGTCTTCTTCAGGATTATACCCGAGGAGATGATTGCGAACATACCGAGGAAGTATGCACACGGTGCAACCCAGCTTGCGCCGCCGAAGATGGATCCTGCAATCATTGCGATGAACGGAAGCTTTGCGCCGCAAGGAATGAATGTCGTCGTCATGATCGTCATTCTTCTGTCTTTCTCGTTTTCGATTGTACGGGAAGCCATGATGCCCGGAATGCCACATCCTGTTCCGATGAGGATTGGAATGAATGACTTACCCGAGAGACCGAACTTTCTAAAGATTCTGTCCATGACGAATGCGATTCTCGCCATGTAGCCGCAACCTTCGAGGAATGCGAGGAATATGAAGAGAACGAAGATCTGGGGAACGAAGCCGAGAACTGCTCCGACACCTGCGACGATACCGTCGAGGATGAGGCCCGAAAGCCACTCCGCACATCCTATTCTGTCGAGCAGATTACGGATGAGAGCGGGAATACCGGGAATCCATACGCCGTAGGATGAAGCTTCAGGTTCTGCGTAGTCGAGGTCCTTCATTGCCTCTGCGCTTTCGAGAAGGTCTTCGTATGTTGCCGTCTCGTCTTCCTGGGCAAGTGTTTCCTCGTCTTCAACCGTGTAGGTTACTGTGTCCGTGCTCTTTGCTCCGGAGACGATCTTTGTAACGACATCAGCCGAATACTCGTCGAACTCGATTCCTTCCTTCTCGGCGAAAGCCGCGAGGACTTCATCAGCTTCCGTATATGAATCTGCGTCTTCGCTGTAAGCTGATGTTCCGATACCGAAGAGGTGCCATCCGTCGCCGAAGACACCGTCGTTGGCCCAGTCCGTAGCCCAGCTTCCGACTGTCGTGACGGAGATGTAGTAGACAAGCCACATGATGACGGCGAAGATCGGGAGAGCGAGCCAGCGGTTCGTTACAATCTTGTCGATCTTGTCGGAAGTGGAGAGTCCTGTCTGTTTCTTCGTGTATGTGTTCTTGATGAGGGAAGCGATGAAGATGTATCTCTCGTTGGTGATGATTGATTCTGCATCGTCATCCATTTCCTTCTCTGCATTCTTTATGTCTTCCTCGATGTGGTTGAGGGTGGCTGCATCTATATTGAGCTTCTCGTAAGCTTTCTTGTCCCTTTCGAAGATCTTGATTGCGTACCATCTCTGTTCGCTTTCCGGAAGTGAGTGGAGTGCTGCTTCCTCGATGTGTGCGAGTGTGTGCTCCGTGGCACCCGAGTAGATGTGAGGAGGAACCGGGCGAGCGCCTGATGCTGCCTTGAGACACTTTTCGGTGATTTCATCGACACCGTCGCCCTTGAGAGCGGAGATTTCGACGACGGGAACACCGAGTTCTCTTTCGAGTTCCTTTACATTGATCTTGTCACCTGACTTCCTGACGACATCGATCATGTTGAGGGCGATTACCATTGGAATGCCGAGCTCGATGAGCTGTGTTGTCAGATAGAGGTTTCTTTCGAGGTTCGTAGCATCTACGATGTTGAGGATGACTGACGGATTCTCGTTCTTGAGATAGTCCCTTGCAACGACTTCCTCAAGCGTATACGGACTTAAAGAATAGATGCCGGGAAGGTCGGTCACGACTACGTCTGTGTTCTTCCTGAGCTTTCCTTCCTTCTTCTCGACAGTTACTCCAGGCCAGTTACCTACAAACTGGTTGGAACCTGTAAGTGCATTGAAGAGAGTAGTCTTACCTGCGTTCGGGTTGCCGGCGAGTGCGATTTTGATACTCATATATCAACTCCTCCTTATTCTACATCGATCAGGTCTGCATCGGCCTTTCTGAGCGAGAGTTCATAGCCTCTGACGGTCAGTTCGATAGGATCACCGAGCGGTGCGACCTTTCTTACATAGACTTCAGTTCCCTTTGTGAGACCCATGTCCATGATTCTTCTCTTTACGGCGCCTTCGCCGTTGAGCTTCCTGATAGTTGCCTTTTCGCCAACTTTTACTTCCTTGAGTGTTTTCATATCTCTGGTTCCTTTATACATATATCTTCATGGCCATCTCTTCGCTGATGGCTACTCTTGACTCTTTTACCTTTACGATTACATTGCCGCTGTTCGTGGAGATGACGGTGACGAACGAGCCCACGGAGAAGCCCATGTCCTCGAGATGTCTCTTCACTTCAGGGTTACCGGATACTTTCTTTATTGTGTTTTCCTCTTCCGGTCGTGCTAAGAATAATGGCAGCATTTATATTGTCCTTATAAATTAGTTTAATCTAACTAACTGAAATATATGCTTACCCCCTTCTTTCGTCAATAGGTGAGGTGTTAGTTTTGACAAACTTCTTCGACATCCCGTTTTTTTATTTATAAATTGTTGTTTTTGTTGTATTTAACATATCTCTTTTTAATTTGGAGGTGTCGGACGCACTTTTCAAACATTTCTCTTTCCTTTAGACTCCACCTTATGAGACTCAACTTCTTCTGTGATATTGACGGAACGCTGCTTCCGTTCGGAAAGACCGTACCCCAGAGTGCGGTGGATGCTATCGAAAAGGCCAGACGTGAGGGCCACCGTTTCTTCCTTTCAACCGGAAGAAGCGAGTGTGAAATCGACGAATGCCTGAAGCACATACCCTTTGACGGCGGAGCATATTCGAACGGCGCAACCGTGGTTGCGGAAGGTAAGGTACTCCGCAGAATCAGGATGACAGATGACGACAGGTCTTTCATCATTTCGTATGCGGAGAAGAACGGCCTCCTTTTCATGCTCCAGACAGACGAAGGAACGTTTCTGAGTCATGAAGCCGCGGCTTTCTTTGCCGAGAGCATGATGAAGGCAATCGGAACTGTGATTCCCGTACCAAGCACAATAGAGTACGACAGTCTTCCCCGGTCCCTTCCATGTGTCATAAAGGCGATTTACTTCAGCCCTTCACATGATCTGATGAGAGTGAGGAAGGAACTCGGCGGAAGGTTCCAGATGGTTGACAACACGGACGCACTTCCCCAGACCGACATGGTCGAAGTATGTCTTCCCGGTCTTGATAAGGGAACCGGTGTAAGGGAAATGATCAAGGCTCTCGGAGAGGACATGTCATCCTCAGTCTCCATCGGCGACGGTGCAAACGACATTCCCATGCTGAAGGCTGCAGAACTTGGTATTGCCATGGGAAACGGATCGGAGGATGCAAAGAAGAACGCAGACTGGGTTACCGCTTCTGTTGATGACGACGGTTTCAGGAAAGCTGTCGAGTATGCCGTCAAAACCATGCAGAGTGTACATATTTGATATTCTGCTTGTATTTTTTCTTTTTTTACCTTATTTTCTTAATTATAGACAGTTGTTCTATTTTGAATACTTTGGAGGTGATTCATGGAGAGAGAAGGAAAAAAGAAGGCCGAATACCGAAGTTCCATCAGGAGCAAAGCCCTGATCAAGGATGCACTTCTGTCTCTTATGATAGAGAAGCCTTTCGAGAAGATCAGCATCTCAGACATCGTCAGGCGTGCAGACGTCAACAGGGGAACATTCTATGCCCATTACTCGAACACTTCTGATGTTCTGAAAAGCATTTCGACATCTGTTGTCGACGAAATCGCTCTTCTGATCGCCCCGTATGATCCCAGCCGTGTACTTGACGCACCGGAGAACTTCCTCGCGCAGATCACCTTCTTTCTTATGAAAAACCCCGATTACTATGCAAAGCTTCTCCAGTCGGACAAATTCCATGAAGTGCTTGATGATGCGAGGTACAATGCCGTCAGCAAGGTAATCGGCAACTATCCGGACAGGCTTGATGAAAATCATAAAAGGATGCTCATCATGGTCCTGGATTATGCCATCTCAGGCGTGATGACGATTTATGCGGACATACTTCTCAGAAAACTCCCCATAAGGCTTGAAGACTCCGTACAGTACATATCACAGATTCTGAAGCCGCAGCGCGAAGCTCTGACGAGAATGTTTCAGCAGATACAGAAATAACCCGGACAGAAGAGATTGAGAAGAATCATCGGGATGCAGCATGACCAGAAGCTGCCGGACGGCTGATAGCCCGACTGTTTTTCCGTATAGAATGTCCTTCCGTTTCTCAGACGGTCGAAGAAGCTCTGGTACTGGTAATTGCCCGGTTCTCTTCTCAGGGCCTCGCTTATGTCGCTGTGTGCTCCTGCAGTATCTCCGGAATAGTACTTTGCAACGCTGGAGTAGTAATACCATTTTGCATTCCTGTCCTGGGTCTTCACTGATGCCAGGACATTGAGCGCCTCCCTGAAGTGGCGTGCATTGATGTATGCCGCGGCAGCCTTCATCTCGTTGCTCTCTCCTTCGTCGTTACCGGTGTTTCCATAGCCGTTGTACCAGCCAGAGTAGCCGGAACGTGATGAGGAGCTCTCATATGATCCGTTCTTATGGTTGATTATCTCATCGTAGGCTGCATTTATTTCCTGCATCTTCTTTGCGGCGGACGGGTCGTTGCCGCAGACATCCGGATGATATTTCTTTGCGAGGGTCTTGTAGGCTTTCTTGACCTCTTCCTCGGTTGCATTGCTGTTAAGACCCAGCACCTGGTACGGATCGCTCATTTGTCACTGCCGCCTTTTCTGTCTTTTCTGAACTTTGTCCACATTCCGCTGTAGATTATACTGTCCGTTATTGAGGTGTAATCGTCAAGCGGAAGCCGTTTGTAGCTGTCACCGGCTCCTGCTGCCGCATCGAGAAGCATGTTCTTCACACTCTCGTATGTCACATCACTGTTGTAGGGATTGTACTGTCCCTTCCTGCTGTCCTTTTTCCTGTCGTCCCAGGCATCGAGAAGATAGATGAACTTTCCGATGTTGCACCCGAGGAGAAAAAGGTCGTTACGGAAGAAGTCCGCCTCGTCATGAACGAAGATTTCTCCCAGCAGATTACCGAAGAGGAGGGCTGTCTTTTCTGCATTCTTTTCGTTTCTCTTTTCATATTCTGCAATTGATGCGAGGTTCTCCTTCACGGCCTTCGTCTGCCTGGGGTACTTCTTCTCTATGTCCGCAATGAACGGCCTGTACCTCAGTTCTCTTTTCTCTCCCTTTCCCTCGTCGTGGATTGAATCGAGAAGAGAATAGTAGGTAAGGAGAATCTGCATGTCGGAAGTGTAATCCATTATGTCAGTCGTGAAGTATTCGTGCCGGAAGATCGGATGCACCGGACAGCGTTCCGTTCCGCCTTTCCTTTCACATGATTCAAGATCCGAAAGAAGGAGTGTGAGGAATGTCATGTCATAGGAAAGAGCCATCATTCCGTCCTTCCCGTATTTCTCCTTAAGCGTATGGCAGAGCCCGCAGTACGCCTTTCTATACAGTTCCTTGTCCTCTTTCGATGCAGAGGATGAGAGCACGATGTAGCCGAACATGATCAGGTTTTCCTGATGAACTGTTCGCCGCAGTTCGGACATGTGATTCTGATTTTTCCCTTGCCGCGGGGAACTCTCAGCTCCTTCTTGCATTTCGGACAGAAGAAGTAGGCATAGGTTTTCTCGTTTTCCCTTCTTTTCTGCTTTCTTGCCTTCCTTTCCTCTTTCTCTTTTCTCCTCTCTTCACTGTTCCCGCGTCGGAAGACGGAGAGAAACGTGTCGTTCTCCGCTCTTCTTTTCGCCACGTTGGTCGAGAACGAACGCAGAACGGCAAGAAGAATGAGCATGATTCCGATACCGCTAAGCGTTATACGGAGCCAGTTCAGGGTCAATATGGGATAGGTGAGAATCAGGAGGATTCCCAGAATTATAAGCGTTACGGATAATTCGTCAGCACCGCTACGGTTGCTGTTGAACGGACGATAATCATTCATGTCTAAAAGATAATACTCAATTTTCTTTTTTCCAATTCTCGGAAGGTGTTGTTTATGTGGAGACATGATTGACAGATATGAAAATGGGACTTATTCTCATTTTATGCATTATTCGACTCAATCCAAAACGAGGATTCTTTCTCTTTTCAGTTCGAATCCCTCATTGTCGTTCACCCTCAGCGACATCATCACACGCATGGGAGACATTCCGAAGAGTTCGGTCTACCGTATCGTGGACGCGCTCGAGAGCGACGGCAGGATAAGAAGGGTTGCAGTCACGGAGCGCGGGGCGGCATCGTACCAGTACTATGACAGCATGAGCTGCCCGCATCATATGCACATAAGATGCACAGGGTGCGGAAGGACAGTGCATATCGACAGGGAGACAAGCGACAGGATTGAATCCATCATAGAATCCCGTCTCGGTTTTTCCGACTGTCTTTCAACGGTCCTCACTGGCAGATGTCCCGACTGCATGAAAAAGGAGAGTAACTGACATGCCGCTCATGATCACATTTCTTCTCAGCCTTGTTTTTCTTCTCGGAATCGCGCTGGGCACTGTCGGCGGAAGTGAGGACGGCATCGAAGATGCATCGGTCGCCCTCGCATTCGGGGCAATGCTTGCTGTTGCCGCGTTTGATATAATTCCGGAGATGATTGAAGCCGTAAGGGATGGAAAGATCACGTTTTCCTTCTTTGTCATATTCACTCTTCTGGGCCTTTTCATTCTTATCGTGCTCGACCGCTTTGTTCCCGAACACGGTGAGGGGAATCTGACGCACATCGGAATAATGTCGGCACTTGCAATCGCCATCCACAACATAGTGGAGGGGATGAGCGTCTACTCGCTCTCCTCACAGTCGGTATCTTCGGGCTTTCTTCTCGGCCTCGGAGTTGCGCTCCACAATATTCCGATGGGAATGCTCATCTATTCGACGACGAGGAAGGAGAAGACTCTGAGGAGGATTCTGATCATCTTTGTCGCATCCTTCTCGACATTTCTAGGAGGCCTCCTCATGGCGGCACTCGAGAATTTCGTCAGCATTTCGGTCGTCGAAATCCTGACTTCCGTCGCATTGGGCATGGTGATCTACATCCTCTTCTTCGAACTGCTGGGAGACATAATCCGGAGCAGAAAAAAGCTCTTTTCATTACTCTGGATTATGGTTGGATTAGCCATTGTAATAGTAGGGTCAATTTTTGAGTAAAATTGAAATTTCTGCTTGACTTATAAGGAAAAACCTCTAAAGTATATCTCTATTTCAAAAGGGGTTTCTTATGCCGGAATTTGTCGTTACATATACTCTTCAGCTGGAGTTCATTCTCCGTGTTCTTCTTTCGTCCATCTGCGGAATGTTCATCGGATGGGAAAGGGAGAGAAGGCTCAAGAGCGCAGGCCTGAGGACGCACATGCTGGTGGCCATGGCGGCTGCACTTATGATGGTGATATCGAAATACGCATTCATGGATGTCGTCTATCTTCAGTCGGTGCAGGTTGATGCTTCCCGTGTGGCTGCAGGGGTAGTGCAGGCAATAGGATTCCTCGGTGCCGGCGTCATCTTCGTCAAGAAGGACAACATCGTCGGCGTCACCACGGCGGCGGGACTCTGGGCAACTGTCGGAATCGGACTCACCATCGGCGCGGGACTCTATGTCCTCGGAATAAGCTGTACGGCTCTCATAATTCTCATCCAGCTCATCGTCCACCGTGGCGAACACAAGACGTTCAACTCCAATAACGGCTCTGTCACCATAAATCTCACGAAGAACAACCTCACAATAACGGAGGCCAAGGAGAAACTCGAGGAGAAGGGCCTTCTTCTCAAGAACATCTCGATAACAAGAAACAGCAGCGGGGAGATGAAGCTCACCGCTTCGATCATATCTCTCAGGACAAGCAACTCCGTCGACATCGTTGACGAACTCCAGAAGCTGGGGTTCGTCGATGTCATCGAGATTTATTCTCTCGACTGAGTCTCAATTCCCCGGGAGTCTTCCCTGTTAACTCACGGAAGATTCTTATATAGTATGATGAACTTGAAAAGCCGACCAGGCGTGCTACCTTCTTCACCGGATAGTCGGAGCATAGAAGATAGTACAGTGAACGGTTTATCCTGACTGCGTTGCAGTATGAGGTGAAGGTCTGGCCGGTGTGGCGCGAGAAGAGGGATGAAAGATACTCTCTTGTCACATTGAAAGCCGCGGCTGCATCATTGAGTGATACGCCTTCCCTGTAGTTTCTTTCGATCCTGAGTATGGCACGTCTTACAAGGGCGACACCGGATGTGCGCCTGAGATGTATCAGTGTGCTGTATTTCCCCGTTACAATTCCTCTCCTGTCTTCATGTTACAGCAGGAAGGAAAAATTGCAATAAAAAAGAGGACCCGGGGTCCTCTCTTCTGTATGCGAACGGAAATCAGTCTTCGCCGTAATTCTCGTCGTCCATGATCTCCACGGGCTCGTCGTCCTCGTTCTCCATGTCCATATCGTCTTCGTCGACTTCCTTGATATCGCCGTCGGCAGTATCTCTTTCGTCGTCCTCGCTGACAGTGCGTGTGCGTGATACAGGCGCCTTCTCGAATTTGACTGCAAGGTAATCCGGGCATGAACCGTCCCTGTCATAGTCTCTTTCGACGAAGTATTCACAGAGAAGTCCGTCATCGCTGTTGTAGAATCTGCACTCGGTGCGTGACGGGGAATTCTGCATGATGTTCTTCAGGAATGCAGCACCCTCTTCGGCATGAGAAGGATTCTTCTCCGTGGATTTTTTGTACATATCCTTATAAAGGTTGATGTCTTTGTTGTGAGCACATGAGATGCATCCTAGACCAAGTACAATATTTTCTTTCTTAGTAGCCATTGTCACTCCTTAAGGGAAATACCATTATAAGCAGAAAAGCCTGAAAAAAGCCATACCACCACAATTTGACAGTCTATCAATTTTAATTGAGCATGGCTAGATGGCCGTATGGCATATTTTCACGCAGTGAAAGCAGTTCTCTTTGGGATAAGTTAGTATGATAACATTCTGTTAAATTTCCTGATGTTTTTATTAATAGTATCTTGTCCATTCTTATTCCATTCGATATAGTAGGTTAATTTTTTTATCTCATAGGAGTCGGTTTACTGATGGACAATAAGAAAATCAAGGTTGCCGTTCTCGGCGCAACCGGTGCTGTTGGTCAGGTTTTTATGTGGATGCTCTCGGACCATCCCTGGTTCGAACTCAGTTATGTGACTGCTTCTGCAGCCAGAGTCGGAATGAAGTACAGTGAGACCGCACACTGGGTCATGCCCTTCGAGATGCCGTCTCAGATAAAGGATATGGTAATCAGGGAGTTCAATCATGACGCAATGCTGGAAGAGGGCGTTAAGATTGTATTCTCCGCACTCCCCGCAGAGGTGGCAAGAGAGGCTGAGCCACAGCTGAGGGCAAACGGCTTCTATGTATTCAGCAATGCTGCTGCGATGCGCTATGATTCCGACGTTCCTATTCTCATCCCGGAGACGAACATCGAGCAGCTTGATCTCATCAGAACACAGGGCTACCCGCAGACGGGTTTCTGCGTCACGAACGCAAACTGCGTGACGACAGGCCTTGCAATGGCACTTGCTCCGCTGAGACAGTTCGGCATAAAGACGATTACGGTCAACAGCTACCAGAGCGTATCTGGAGCAGGTTACCCCGGCCTTTCTTCATTCGACATAACGGACAACTGCATTCCCTTCATCAAGGGGGAAGAGGAGAAGATTGACAGGGAAATCAAGAAGATTCTTTCGATTGATCCCGTCGTCTATGCATTCACGGTACGTGTTCCGGTGATGTTCGGTCATCTTGAGACTGTCTGGCTTGATCTGGAGAAGGATGTCGAGTGCGAGGACATCATAAAGGCATGGGCCGACTTCAAGGATGCGGTGGATCTTCCATCGACACCGTCGCAGCCTGTCCAGTATTCATCCGAGAATACATTCCCGCAGCCCAAGTATGCATTCTGGGGTACTCCCAAGGGAATGGTCGTATATACGGGAAGACTGAGAAAGAAGGACGGCAAAATCGGATTCTGTCTTCTTGTCAACAACATCGTCAAAGGTGCTGCAGGCGGATCAATACAGAACGCAGAGGCATTCGTATCACGCTACGGTCTGAGATAATCCACTCAAGGGTAGACGAAAGGGGGGCGGAATTCTATCTGCCCCTTTTTCTTTGGTCTTCCTTCGTCATATAATGACGGCTGTGAGCAGACTTGAACGCATAATGGATATGATAAAC
>CAZKIT010000042.1:0-11244 GCA_964552905.1 uncultured Spirochaetaceae bacterium | reverse complement strand
TATTCTTTGTTTACCTACAATCTAATTTCATACTGAAAAAGGGGAAAAGGCAAGTTTTTTCTCCTTCCGGAGACAAAAACAACACATTACTCCGTTGAATGCAGAAGGAAGGGCTGTTCTACAGTACGTACGTCGCACGTGATGCTATATCACAATCGGAGAAGTATTCGTTTTCGAGTGGAATCCACTTCGTCCTGAACATCTCGAGCTTATCGGGAGAACGGAGAGAAAGACGTCTTATCTGCTCTTCAGGATCAATCGACAGGAGGAATGAGATATCCCAGTAGGGAGTGAACTTCGGATGGAGGGCATAGCTTCCCTCGACTATGATGAGTCCCCCTTCCGGAACGCTCACCTCCCCTTCGTACGAGAGAGTGCGGCATGAGAAACGGCGGTATGTGAAAGGACGGTGCTGAGAAAGGGGGACGATAACCTCATCGATGAATCTCTCGTAGTGTATGTTTCCGCCTTTCTCGCTGAAACGCTCCGGCGTTCTCAGTTCTGAAGGAAGGAAGAAATCATCCATCGAGATGCGCGTGAACGGAATCCTTTCAGCTAGGTCGTCCACAAGAGTGGTCTTCCCCGAAGCACACGGACCGTCGACGGCAACAATGAATCTCTTTTCGTTTTCAATGAGGGACAGGACAAAGTCCACCCTTTCCTTGCGGTCGCTTGTCATTCAGAAACTCCGACAGAAAGCATATCAGATAAAGGGAATAAGAAAAAGCATGAGTTTTTCTATGGAAAAAACGGCTATTAAGAAATACACTGTAGATACTTATGAAAAAAGAGACCGGATTACCAAAGCTTGGCTTGCACAAGTTCATCACCATTTTCTATCTTCCGATTACCATCGCATTCTACTTCTATGTCGCAATCGGCAACATATACGACATCGGAAGACTGACCTTCACTTCCATTGAAGGATACATCAATGCATTCATTCTGATGTTCCCCTTCGTCACCGTGATTCTCTTCACAGTCTCCCTTATAGGACTGCTGGGACTGACTCACTTCGGACGCAGGGCGATTCTCTTTTCGACCACCTTCCGCATTCTGATGATGCTCATCATCATCTTCGGTGAAATGACATACGGCAAAACCCTCATGGCTGCTCTCTACACTGCGGCATGTATCGTCAACATTCTCGTCTATGCCTACTACCGCAGACGCATTCTCTACTTCGTAGAGGACGGTCAGACCCTGAGCGAAGCCTATGTAATGAGAAAGAAGAGCCAGATGCCGTCTCCCGTCAAAAAGGAAGCAGCTCCTGCAGAGGCAAAACCTCTCGAAGAAGCTCCTGCCGAAGAGGAAGAGACGAAGGCGGAAGAAGAACCCGTTCATGAAGAAAAGATCAGCGGAGACGGGAAAGAGATCAGCAAGGATGAAGGCGAGCTCGTCATTGCCGTCAGTGATGCCGACGACGGATGTGAAACATCCGATATGAAAAAGAAATGCACATTCATCTATACACCTGAGAAGGACAGGAAGGTGAATCTTCTCTCCGCGACTCTCGCAATCTTCGATAGGAAGACCGTCGTCAGCCTCGAAGTCGAGAACACGTCAGATGAAGTCTACACAGAATCCGACTGGCTCTTCATGACAGACATACACTATACGTCAAAGACTCCGATCGGAAAAGGAAAGACGACAGTAAAGGCCGAAATCAACCAGCCTGTCGACAGAATATCGATCAAGCTCGTAGAAGCAAGATAAAGCGGAAAATCAAATACTCCTGGACACGCAAAAAGCGTGTCCTTTTTCTTTGTCAGAGCACGCTCTGGGGGTCGACATCTATCTCGAGGTGAACGGAATACGGTACCTTGTAACTCTCGACAAGAGTACGCGTGAAGGCAAGGAGCGCTCCGATGCGGCAGCTTCTGAGAAGCACATGATAGCGCCACTGCTGTGCACTCTTCTCGATGAGGCAGGGAGATGCGGAGAATATCTCTATGTCATCGCTGCCTGCAGAGAGGGAAAGTGCAAGCTTCTCGAGATTCTCCGCACCTTCTTTCGCTCTCTCCTCGCTCTTGCTCCTCAGCGTCAGGTTCACAAGTCTCGTATACGGCGGAAAACCGGTCTCGCGCCGCTCTGAAAGTTCTGCATCATAGAAGTCCTCCACCCTGTTCTCCGCGACCTTCCTGATGGCGGAGGCGTTGCTCTGTCTTGTCTGTATTATGACAAGGCCGTCATCCCTGTAGCGTCCCGCCCGACCTGCAACCTGGTACAGGAGATCGAACGTCCTCTCTCCCGCCCTGAAGTCGGGAAGAGAAAGCGAACTGTCGGCATTGAGTATTCCCACGAGAGAAACCAGAGGAAAATTGAGGCCCTTTGCTATCATCTGTGTACCCAGGAGGATATCTATCCTGCCATCTCTGAAATCCTCGAGGATTCTTGCGGTCTTCTCCCTGTCACCCTGTACGGAGTCGGTGTCAAGACGTTCGATGCGCCGGGAGGGAAAGAGCTGCCTCACCTCCTCTTCGGCCATCTCCGTTCCGAAGCCGGAAGGCGTGAGGTCACGGCTGTTGCACACAGGACATGCCTTCACAAGAGGCGACGAATAGCCGCATGTGTGACAGACAAGCTTCCTCCCGGTCTTATGATAGGTCAGCGAAACGGAACAGTTCGGACACTCGATGACGTGTCCGCAGGAGGAACAGACATAACCGTATGAGAAACCGCGTCTGTTGAGAAAGAGAATGACGCCCTTCTTCCCGTCGAGGGCCTTTCTCATCTCGCTCTCGAGCTGCGAACTTATATTCCGGCTCTCCCCTGCCATGTCTACTATGGAGACACGCGGGAACCTTCCCTCTCCTATGCGGTTACGCATGACGACGGCAGTCAGCTTCTGCTCTCTCATGAGTCTCCAGGCTTCGAGGGAGGGAGTAGCAGACCCCATTATAAGCTCGGCACCGGCTTTGTGCGCCCTGTACTGGGCAACCTGACGCGCATGATAGCGCGGTGAGGATCCCGACTTGTACGCACCTTCATGCTCCTCGTCGATTATTATGAGCCCGAGTTTTCTGAAGGGAGCGAAGACGCTGCTTCTTGCGCCGATCACGATATCCACATCCCCGTTCATTATCCTCAGCCATTCCTTCAGCTTCTGCGAAGGAGTCAGGCCGGAATGGAGGACGGCGACACGACCGCTGAAGCGCGAGTACACTTCCCCCGAGAGCTGATGAGTCAGGGTTATCTCGGGAACAAGGTACAACACCTGTCTGCCTCCGGCGATTATGTCTTCTGCCCGTCTCAGGTACACTTCACTCTTTCCCGATCCGGTTATTCCGAATATGTAATAGATCTCACTCTTCCCGCTTCTGAGTTTTTCGAGAGCATTCTCCTGCTCCGGTGTGAGATGTTCGACACGTGAAAACGAGGAAATCGTATTGAAGGGAGAGTATTCGCTCTCCTTTCTTCCGGACGGAATCATAGCCGAGAGGTTGACTCCTGCAGGAGAAAGATACATATCATTCATCCACCGTGCAATGTCCAGAAGATCCTCCGTGAAGACTGCCGTCCTGTCGACGACACGCCTCACACTCTTTATCTCATAGTCCGTCTCCCCTATACTGGAAAGCTCCTTCACCACAAAGCCTGTCTTCTCCCCCCTGCCGAAAGGAACCATGACACGCCGTCCGAATACGCACTCCTCTTCCAGTTTCTCCGGAACCGAATAGGTGAAGCTCATGTTGAAGGGAACGTTGACTATGACCTCAACCCATTTCACGAGTCTCCTCCTGTCTTTTTCACCTCGTCTCTTATGTACTTGAGATCCTCCCAGATCTTCACTCTGAGGCTTCTGTCCCTGACAAGGGCGGAAGGGGTGTATGTACAGAATGCAGGAATACCGTTGATGCGGTATGTGTGGAGGCGCAGGGAATCGAAATCATAACTGCGTCTCAGCATGTAGCGTGCGCAGTCTTCTCCGAGAAGTATGACTGCCCTGGGATTGATCCTCTTCATCTCCGAACGCAGGTAGTCCTTGCATGTATCTGCAGTCTCACGGGAGAAACTCTTCAGCGGACATTTCACAAGGCAGGAAAGAGCAGCGTCCTTCATCTCCCAGCCCATTGCAGCTATCCACTTCGTGTAATAGGCATATGCCTCCGAGGAGAGAAGAGTATCTCCCTCGGGAAATGGAAGGACGAAGAGGAAAGACGCCTTCGAGCCTATGATCGGCTCGGCATATATGCGTCGCGAGAAACATGCATCACACCTGTGGCAGGATGAGATATCGTCAGAAGATGGAATCTCCTTCTTTTCAGGCGCGGTTACAGTGTAGACATACCTTCCGTGTTCCTCCATGAGGCTGTCTCCTTCGATGGCGGAGCAGGCCTCATCAAGCAGAGAGAAAAAACATTCCTTAGTGAGATTCTCTTCCATCGTTCTCCTCCTCGAACCAGCTGTACTCATCCTCATCATAGCTTATGCGGGCAAGATAAAGGCCCTCCGGGGGATAGGTCTTGAGTGCCTTCGATCTGTCTCTGCTCTCAAGTCTCATTCTGAAACCGTCGGCGGATTCTCCCTTGAGAGCACACTCCACCATCGTTCCCACCATGCTTCTCACCTGGTGGTAGAGGAATGCATTTCCAACAACGCGGTACTTCAGAAACGGCAGGGACCAGCTGTCTCTCTCCTCAGTCCACTCCGAGACGTAGATATCCCTCATCTTCGACGGACAGATATCGCGGGCGGAGCAGAATGAGGTGAAATCATGGGTTCCACGGATGATAGACGCATAGGAGTTGAGGAGATTCACGTCGGGGAGTCTTCTCACCGCCGTCACCCGTCCGCTGTCAAACGGAAGCATGTCGTCCCATTTCTTTATGAAGTACCAGTACTCCCTTGCCATTGCAGTGAAACGTGCATGAAAGACACCTTTCGCCTCTTCAGATGAAAGTATCCTCACCGACGACGGAAGACGTGAGTTGAGAATCACGGCCCACTTTGACGGATCTATCGAGGAAACGGTATCGAAATGTGCCACCTGACCGACTGCATGGACACCGGCATCGGTACGTCCCGAGCCGAAGAGGGATACATCCGTCCCCAGTATCTCCCTCAGTTCCTTCCTTATGGTCTCCTGGACTGTCAGAGCATCGTCCTGCTCCTGCCAGCCGTGAAAGCAGGTACCGTCATAGCTGACGGTCAGTTTTATACGCCTTCCCTCTCCGGGCATTTCCACAGATGGTCTGTTCCAGTCTTTTCTACTCATCTTCCATTACAACAAAAGCCACGGAATAATCTCCGTCATGAGAAATCGAAAGGCGGGCCCTTCCGTCCCTGACACCACGGAGAAGTATGTACGGTATGCCGCTCTCATCGTTTCTTATCTCGATGTCAGCCGCCTCCACGGGACCGAATCCCGTGCCGAGCGCCTTGACATAGGCTTCCTTGGAGGCAAAGCGCGAGGAGAGATACTCTCCTCTCTTTGCTCTCTTTGCAGCCTCCTCAAGCTCAAAGGTAGTGAAAATCCTCTTCTCCAGACCTTCCCTCATGTTCTCGAAACGTGAAATCTGTGCAATATCAGTTCCTATGCCGGTTATCACTGGGCGCTCTTCTCCTCAAAGAGGATACGCACCGTCAGAGGCGATGAGGAGAGGCTGAGCCCGTTCGATGTGAAGATATCCCTGTCGTACTCAAGATAGACCGAGCGGCGTGCAATACCCGCCGATGCCACGTCGGAGAAATCGACGCTCGCCGTGATGAGCGACGGGTCTACAAGATAAATCACGCTTTCGTTACCCGTTATGACCACATCAATCGATTCCGGCACCAGCGACACAGCCTCGTACGGGCTGTCCTCGTCGAATGTGACCGTAATCGGAATCGTGACCGTCCTGTCCGTCGCATTGAGAAATCTGATTGAAATGACAAGCGCCAGGGCACAGATGAAGGATATGACCTTCACGACCCAGTTGCCGAATATGACGGAGGTGAACTTATTCTGTGACTGCATTGCCTTCATCCTCCTTTGACTCTATCTTGATATCCTGCGGTACGACATCCTTGCCGCTGAGAAGCATGAGAAGCATCTCCTTGACGACGTCTACGTCGAGGTTGTAGTAGATGTTCGCATTGTATGCAAGCGAGATAGCCCCCGTCTCCTCGCTGACGATGAGAATGACGGCATCGGACTCCTCGCTGAGACCCAGTGCCGCACGGTGTCTCGTTCCGAATGTATCCTTTATCGAGGTCTGCTTCGAAAGCGGAAGGTAGCATGCGGCATACGTACACTTTCCTCCCTGGATTACACATGCTCCGTCATGAAGCGGTGTATCGTGATCGAAAATCGTCAGTATGAGGTTCGCGGAGAGGTCCGCGTTTATCTTTGTTCCCGATTCGTATATGTTCTTGAGGTCCGTATGGCGGGGGAAGATTATGAGAGCTCCCCTCTTCTTGAGAACCAGCGTCGAACATGCGCTGAGGACACTGTCGAGCTGGCTTGCACTTGTCTGCGACGAACGGAAGAGGGAACGTCTGGACGTTCCTGTGAAGGCCCGCCTGAGCTCCGGGGTATAGAAGACCGCGAGTCCCATGACGAGAGGAACGAAGAGCTTCTTCATCACGGTAAGAATCACCTTCAGACCGAGTATGTATGAAAAGCCGTAGACGATGACAAGCGTGGCGAGAATAGTCGCAAGCTCCCTCGCTCTTGTCTCGGACACCGCCATGTAGAACTTGTAAATGACGTAGGTCAAGATAATTGTCTCAAGAATAAGTCTCAGGTAATCGGTGACCGAAAGACTGTTAAACAGATCAAGCATCAATCATTCCTCTTCAGCCTGCACCCAGTCGAGTGTACGGCTGACTGCCTTCTTCCAGAATCCTACCTTTTTTTGCCTCTCCTTGTCATCCATCGTAGGTGTCCATCTTGTCTGTTCCTTCCAGTACGAGCGCAGCGAATCTATGTCCTTCCACACTCCTGCGGTAAGTCCGGCGGCGTATGCAGCACCGAGTGCGGTTGTCTCTGCGATGACGGGCCTTATCACGGGCTTTGCAAGAATATCGCTCTGGAAAGCCATCAGCGGCCAGGAATTCGTCATGCCTCCGTCGACCTTCAGTGACGATATGGGAACCCCGCTGTCCTTCTCCATCGCACAGAAGATGTCATAGGCCTGGAATGCCGTCGCCTCGAGGACGGCACGGCAGATATGCTCTCTCGAAGCATATCCGGTGAGACCGGCGATGACACCGCGCGCGTCGCTGCGCCAGTACGGAGCGAAGAGTCCTGCGAATGCCGGAACGATGTACACACCCCCGCAGTCCTGAACGGACATGGCCAGTTCGTCGAGTTCCTTTGCGGATGTGACCATCTTCAGATTGTCTCTCACCCACTGGACAAGAGAACCTGCAACGGCAACGGAACCCTCGAGTGCATATACCGGCTTATGTCCCTCGATGCGGTAGCCCACGGTTGTCAGAAGACCGCTTTCCGAATAACAGATCTCCTCTCCGACATTCGCCAGCATGAAGCATCCCGTGCCGTATGTGCACTTGCTCGACCCCTTGTCGAAGCAGGCCTGCCCGAAGAGTGCGGCCATCTGGTCACCCAGTATTCCGCATACAGGAATCGAAGCCTTGAACGGGCCGTCCGGGTCCGTATAACCATATATTACACCGGATGAGGACACTATTTCAGGCAGACATTCCTTCTTGACGCCGATGAGAGAAAGCATCTCGTCATCCCATTTGAGCGTGGCGATGTTCATGAGCATGTAGCGTGAAGCGTTGGTGACATCCGTTACGAGAGCCTTTCCTCCTGTGAGACGGTATGTCATGTAAGTGTCGATTGTACCGAATACGAGACGCCCTGTCTCGGCGTTTCTCTTCACCGACGGAACATTATCGAGGAGCCATCTTATCTTGCTGGCCGAGAAATACGGAGAATACAGGAGACCCGTCTTCTGGCGGATATATTCCTCGCTGACAGTCTTCGAGAGGACGTTGTCGATGAACTCGGCGCCCCTGAGGTCCTGCCATACGACTGCGTTATGGTAGCTCTTGCCCGTTTCGCGGTCGAAGGCGATGATGGTCTCTCTCTGGTTCGTGATGCCGACAGCCGAAAGGTCCTCGCCCTGGAGTCCCGCCTTCTCGAGCGCGGATGTGATTACTGAGCATGTGTTCTTCCAGATTTCCTCCGGATTGTGTTCAACCCAGCCCGGACGGGGGTAGATCTGTCTGTGCTCGAGCTGACTGGTCGAGATGATGTTATTCCTGTCGTCGAAGATGATGAACCTTGTGCTTGTCGTTCCCTGATCAAGAGCTCCTATGTATTTCATGGCTGCCTCCACAGATGATTGTACAACGGTTTTCCCGCTACCTGTTAGTGAAAGGTAATTTTATGATTCTGAATTTTTCACGGCTTTTCTTCACATTCCTCGTCGACGAGAGCACTGTCACTGCAGTCTCGCCCTCCATCAGTTCCAGAAGCTTCACCCGTGCCCTTTCGAGGTCGGAAAGCGAGGAGGCGAGCATCGCATCCTTCAGTCTCTTCCTCAGATCGTCCGGAATGCCGTAGAGATAGCGTCTGAGGTCCACAAGTCCCCGGCTCTGGGGCCCTGTCGGCCTCACATCCCTGCTGAGGGCTCTCAGTTTCGTGTCTTCAAGCTTCTCCTCCGTCAGCGTCTCTTCCCTTACACAGCGGATGAAATCACCCAGGGAGGCATCAAGCCTCGGATCGCGGTATGTGTAGAAGTAGCATATCTCCTCGTTTATATCGAGAGAGGCGCCCGAGCCGTATGCCCCGCCCTTCTCTCTTTCAAGAGCCCAGAGGGATGAACGCGAGAGAAGAGAGAGAAGAACACGCAGAGGGCCCGTTATCTCATCCTCAAGGTCGGGTGACTTGAATACGAGAGACGTGTAATTCACAGGAGTGGAGAACGTGTAACCGAGCCTTCTGTCTCCCTCGAACGGTTTTCTCACGGCTCTTTCACCTTTCTTCCCGGGTGGAAGTGAATCGATGAAATCACGGGTATGTGTGAGCACATCTTCCCGGTCGCACTCCTCAGCTACGATATGGAATGTGATTCTCGAGCGCGAGAATATCTTATCGGCAACGCCCTGTATTTCCGCTCCGAGCTTCTTCATGTCTCCCTTGAGTAATTCTGTTACCCTGAACCAGAACGAGAGGCCCTGCGTCCTCTCTGCGGAGTTGAGGGACGGCGAATAGAAACGGGACGCGGAGGCGAGCGCAAAGAGGTGCGCCTGCTGCGAAAGAGACGACTCATAGTCGCTCTGTATGTCCCTCAGGACAGCCGTAAGCCTTTCTGCTGACGTGAAGTCACCTTCCGTTATGAGATTACGAATGAGGCCGAGGCTCTCCGGGTAGCAGGCTGAAAGACTCTTGAATCTGATGACGAGGGAGTCCCTTTCCTTTCCTTCGCATGTCATTCCGGTCTCGAGAATGGCTGAGAACGCCCCCGTGGAGAAGCGAAGTTTAGTCAGGAATTCAGAATACGGGAGGGATCCGACATTCGTCATGGTCAGCATGCGCGTAAGAAGCGAACAGTACTCCATTTCCTCCATGCTGAAGTCAGTGCAGTCGAATGCGATATCTGCATAGACGATGCCGTTCGTCGTCATCGCCGACAGAAGGATATTGTCATGTTTCTCCCTCGGGATGGTCGTCATTATATTGGGAATGTCCGAAAGGCTGAGACGAGGAAGCGTTGCCTTCGCCTCCTCCGAGTCCTCGCTCTCCTCGAATGCCTGGTACGCCTTCTCCTCTTCTTCGCTGTAGCGGAATGCGTACTTCTCCCTCTTTTCACTGATTATTCTCTCGCTTTCGGAAGCGTTGTTCTCATCCATGACGACAAGAGAAAGAAGCCGGTGGGGATTTCTGAGGATGAACATGTCTATCCAATCTTCAAGATAGCGGGGATTCTTTTCTATCTCGCTGCGGATGAAGGCGACTTCACTTTTCACAGAGAGCATCTCACTCGGGTTGCGGCCGTAGGTCCAGCCCTTGTCTATTCTGTTGAAGAATATCCTCGAACCGTTCGGGGCACCTTCCTTTATCTCCTGGAGGCGGAACTCCATGCGTCTGATGGAAGCCTCCACAAGAAGAGGATCAAGTCCTTCGGAGACAATCCTCTCCAGACTGGACAGAATGACATCTCCGGCCTTTTCGACGTCGTTCTCGTTCACTCCCATGAGACCTGTTGAAAAGGTAAGAGAGGAATATGAGTCATTCATTCCGCCTTCATCAGAGATGTCCCGTCCTACAGAGGAATCTATCAGAGCCTTGTACAGCGGACAGCCGGGATTACCGAGAAGAACATCGACAACGAGAGACAGTATGGTGTTCTGAAGGGGATCGGACGAGGGTCCGAGAAGCCAGCTCATCATGACAGAGGCGCCTTCCTCGCCCTCCTCGGCGTCGCTTGTCGCCCTGACGAATGACGGCTTCTGCCACTTCTTCTCGCTTTCCGGACGCGGAATCCTGACGCCGGGATCGCGATGCGAAAGATATTCCCTGTCCAGGAACTCAAGCTTCTCCAGTATATCGAGATTACCGTAGAGGAAAAGAGTCATGTTTGCCGGTGTATAGTACTTTCTGTAAGTATCGACGAACTTCTCATATGTCAGATCCGGAATGAAACGCGGGTCTCCTCCGGATTCATAACGGAAAGGGGATCCCTCGGAGAAGAGATACCTGTTGGCGGTGTTGAACACGACGCTCGAATGAGATGAGACGTCCCCTTTCATTTCGGAGAAGACGACACCTTCGAAGCCGTCACGGGAAAGTCTTATTCCCTCCTGCATGAAGGATTCCCTTCTGAGGAGCGGATCGAAAACAGCATCCGTATAGACGGAGAAGATATTGTCGAAATCCTTCTTCACCGGACTTGCCGCAGGATAGTACGTTCTGTCCGGCCCCGTCATCGCATTGAGGAATGTGTTGACGCTGTTGCGGTCCATATCCATGAAGGGATCACGCACAGGATAGCGTCTGCTTCCCGTGAGTACGGTATGTTCGATTATGTGAAAGACACCGGTATTGTCCTCCGGAGGCGTATAGACGTTATATGAAAAGAAGCATTCGCTGTCGTCCGAAGCGAAGAAATAGACTTCGAATCCCGTCCTCTCATGTCTGAAAAGGTAACCCTTCCCGTTGTAGTCGGGACACTGTGTGATATCTTCAAGGATGAAGGATGAGTAGATCTCACCTTCCTTTAGTTTAAGGTCCATTAGATGATTATAGAGATATCTTACTCCGGTGTAAAATGGCTGTGCTTT
>CAZKIT010000041.1:0-11598 GCA_964552905.1 uncultured Spirochaetaceae bacterium | reverse complement strand
ACCAGGGCTTTGCGGCAGACGCTGCGGCAACGCTGTGTCTCCTCTTCTCATCCCTGACGGGAATCCCTGTGAGCACAACGCATACGAAGACAACGGCAATAATGGGTGTCGGCGCTGCAAGAAGAATGAGCGACGTCAACTGGAGCATCGTAAAGGACCTGGTGCTTACATGGGTCTGTACATTCCCCGGCTGCGGACTTCTGGGCTTCGCCCTCGCCAAGCTCTTTCTCTTGATATTTGTATAAGGAGGCCTTTATATGGCTAAGAAAGGTAATGATTATTTTGAACTCATCAAGAGTCAGACAGAGTACTGTGTAAAGGCTTCTGATCTCCTCGAGAACATTCTCTCCACGTTCGACGCGAAGAATGTAGGCTCCTACAGAGCAAACATGCACAAAATCGAGAACGATGCCGATGAAATTCATCACGACATCCTCCAGAAGCTTTCGACGGAGTTCATCACTCCCATCGACCAGGAGGATATCCTCCATCTCGTCCAGATCATCGATGACATTACGGACGCGCTGGATGAAGTCATGATGGACGTCTACATGTATCATGTTGACGAGAAGCTCCCCAGAATCGAGGAGTTCGTGAAGATTGTCAACCGCTGTGTGCATGCTCTCGATGAAGCCGCTACAGAGATAAAGAACTTCAAGAGGCCGGAGAAGCTCCACACTCTTCTTGTGAAGGTCAACGACATCGAGATAGAGTCCGACAACATCTACACCGACGTCATATACAATCTCTTCGGTTCAGACGTCGATGCAAAGCGTCTCTTCGCCGCACGCGAAATCTATGAAGGTCTCGAGGACTGCTGTGACCTCTGCGAACATGCGGCCGATGTCATCGAGCAGGTAATCATCAAGAACACCTGATTTTTTACAGAGTAGTCCAACGGAGTGAAAGACTATATAATACAGTGCTATGGTCGTACTGATTGCAGATTTGAAGAATGGTACTGTTACTGAGAGAGAGTGGACGGAAAAGTGTTCACCTCTCGAGTGTGCACTTTCTCTTCATTCCGAATTCGGGGAAGACAGTCTTGTGATGGGATCTGCCGCAGAAGAATGTTTCACTGATAAAACGGCCTCCGTTTTCCCGATAGTCTATCACTCCGAGATATCTTCCAGGAGGGAGATTTCGACACTCACGAGCGCTCACGGCTACTGCCTCATGCGTATGGGAGTGAAGGCTCTTGTCATCACAGGCCGGTCCGATAAGCTCAAATACATAACACTTTCCCCGTCAAAGAAGGAGATACTTCCTTCCGAGAATATGAGGGCCGAAAGTTCGTCGTCCTTCGAGAGTGTGGTCGTGTCTTCCGGCGAGATATGTCTCACGACGGGTGTCGCCGCAGACAAGGGGGTCTGGTACGGCGCACTGCAGTTCAGGGGACGCAACGTCCCGGGGCTGGGCCTGGGCCATGCATTCTTCGTCCATAATCTCAAGAGTATCGTGCTCACTTCGTTTTCGGACGGAATCCAGGAGCGGAAGAGTGATTTACCTGCGAGGAAAATCAGAAACTCCTTCATGAAGCGGCTCAGGACTTACGGCGAGTATGCGATAATCCCGGCTTCCCTCAAGCTCGGGTGGACACCGGTATACAACTATTCTGACCGGTTTGACCCCAGAGTCGGCAACATAGACGGCCGCTCGCTTGCCGACAGATACGGCAACTATCCCGACGGTTGTCCGGGTTGCAGTCTGTCGTGTCTGAGACGCACCAGGGACGGATCTTCTCTTCCGAGATGGACGGATCTTCTGTATCTGGGCCCCAATATCGGATTCTTCAATCTCTCGAACATTCAGAAGATATATTCCCATGCCGTTTCCTGCGGCCTTGAAATACCGACACTCGGAGGAATTCTGGCATACGTTCTCTCCCTTCCGGCAGAGGAGAGGTCTCTCTATCTGAGGGACGGTTCAATCGAGAGCATAACGGGATTCATCACCAGACTGTCGACAGGCTCTGTTCTCTCCAGAGGGCTTGTCTCCCTTCCATCGGCTGTACAGGGTTATGACCACCGTCCCGTGCTCTATGACCTCAGGGGTGCATTCAGCGAGGCTGTTCTTCTCTCCCAGGGACTCGATTTCGTACTTCCGGGCACTCTTTTCTTTCCAAATAAAAGCGTTGATGTGAAGTGCGCAGCGGTATTCGCGCTTTATGAGACCATATATACACTGGCACTCATATCTCTGGGATATCCGTCATTCGCGGTTTCCGTCGAATACTGCTCCCGTCTGCCGCAGGCTGCGTTCCGCTATCCCTCTGTTGCCCGTTTCTTCCTGAAACGTTTCTCCGCTTTCGGTTATAAATCCGAAGAGCTCCTCAGTACAGGTTATTCTCTTCTCGAGAGACTGAATCTACAGTGGCATCCGATTCCGGACGCCTTCACGACGAACAGCGTCTCCTCGTATGACGCGACAACGGTGCCTTTGAGAAGACTCCAGGATGCTTACGACGAAGAGAAGCTCAGGCTTCTGATTTCCCTGAAGTCGTCAAGCGAGAAGAGACGCAGGGCCGATGGCGTGAAGAGCGCGAATGTCGCTCCCTCTGACGAGCGCGGAAGCGATGCCGATCCAGGATTGAGAAAATAAAGATTTCCTTTTCTTTTCAGCATTGGGATATGCGTGTGCCCTGTAATGAGGACATCCGTATCACACGGAATATCGACAGGTGTGTGGCCGTGTGTCACCAGCACCTTCCTTCCATATATCCCGGTCGTGAATACAGAAGGAGGAAAAGGGAGAGAACCGTATTCGTAGAACCGGTCACAGTTTCCCCTTGCGCCCTCTATCGAGAAGAAGAGCGGGTCATACGGGTCGGGACAGAGGTCTCCTGCAGATATCATCCTCTCGGAGCTGAAATATCTTCCGGCTTCCCTTATTCTTTTCATTGCCTCAGAGGATCCGTGGACATCGGAGAATACAAGACAGTTTCTTTCCATATCTTTATGATAGAGCTTTTTCTGATCTTGGTGTTATACTCATCTAAGGAGATGAACGACTATGGAAGAAAAATGGCTGACCATGGATGACGGGAAGAAACTCTTCTACAGGGTTTGGAGAGCAGAGAAGACGAAGGCGACTGTGCATATCAATCACGGTATGGCCGAGCACAGTCTGAGGTATGACGGTTTTGCCTCTTTTTTCAACAGGTACGGGTACACGGTGTACTGCCAGGATCACCGCGGTCATGGAAAGACAAAGGAAGGGGAGGACGAGAAGGGCTGGTTCGCTCCTGACGGCGGATGGAGACTCATCTGCAATGATTCCTACGCAGTCGACACTCTCATCGAGAAGGAATATCCCGGAGTTCCTCATTTCATCTTCGGTCATTCGATGGGATCGTTCCTCACACGAACGAATATCGCGCTTCACAGCTCCGATTATGCTGCCGCGATAATCATGGGAACCGGGGCCAGCAAGGGTATCGTGAGCAGAGTCGGGCGCATGATTGCACTTCACAGATGCCGTAAGTACGGGACAAAGCACAAGGACGAGTTCCTCAATAATCTTGCTTTCGGCTCGTACCTCAGGAAATTCGACTATAAGAATGAAGGAATATACTGCTGGATTTCGTCCGATAGGGAGGAAGTGAAGAAGTATGAGGATGATCCCGATTGCGGCTTCATCTGTTCGTCACGCTTCTACGCCGACCTTATCGAGGGGCTTGAGACGGCAAACGACAGGGAACTTATCGCTGGAATAAGGAAGGATCTTCCTATAATGTTCCTCTCCGGAGAGATGGATCCCGTCGGTAACTACTCCAAGGGTGTCGTCAAGGCATCAGGCCTCTACAAGGATGCAGGGATAAACGATGTCAGACTCAAACTCTACAAGGAAGGCAGACACGAAATCCTCAACGACAGCATGAGAGACGAGGTCATGGCTGACTGTCTCTCATTCTATGAGGAATTCGTGTGATGAAACACATAAAGAAGGCTGTTTCCTGGCTTAAGGATTATTTCAGGGTTGTCGGAAAGGCTTTCGGCAAGATCGGAAGCGACAACATCTCGGTTCTCGCTTCCGGCATGGTTTATTCGACCCTCATCGCGATAGTACCCTGTGTTACCTTCCTTTCGGCATTTCTCTCCGCTCTCGGAGGAACCGAGAACTTCGTCACGGTTGTCGGCGACTGGCTTCGCGATACCTTCGGCGAGGCGGAGGGCACGTTCGTCCTCGAGAAGCTGACCCTTTTCAGCCGGAACGCGATGTCGCTCGGAATATTCGGCCTCATCTTCTTTGTCATATCCGCATCTCTTCTCGCCGTGCAGATAGATACGATAATCAACAACATATTCCGTTCCCAGCATTCGGGCGGCGGAATAAAGCGCTATGGCAAGATAATCATTTTCATCATCGTCATGACGGTTTTCATCGCCTTTTCGCTCTCTCTTTCGGAGGCTGTGAGGAATGATGTCTATTCGCGCATGGGAATCGGAGGAACGACGGGCACATTGAGCCTCATACTGAAGAAGACAGCGCAGTACATCGTGATGCTTCTGATATTCTTCTTCCTTCTGTACTTCGTTCCGAATGTTAAGGTGAAGGCTACGGCTGCTGCAGCCGGTGCGGTTTTCGGGAGCCTTGTGATGACTGTCTTCTATCAGATTTTCACCAGGCTCATAATAACGACCGTTAAGTTCTCCGTCATCTACGGATCCCTCGCATCCATCCTTCTTGCGCTTCTCTACTGTTATGTGGTCTGGTACATAATAATCCTTACAGCCGAGGCTACGTTCATCTACCAGTTCAGGCCGGGAAAGGACATTACAGTCGGTTCCATCGTGACACCGAAGAGGGAAATCGAGGAAGGCGTGAGAATTCTCTCCGTAGTCGCAAGAAGCTTCGAGAAGGGGGACGGAGGAATATCTGCAGTGAAGACTGCAGCAAGGGCCGGCGTAATCTATTTCAGAACGACAACCTACCTCAGGATTCTGGAAGAGAACGGCTTTGTCCGTCAGCTGACGTCTTCGTCCTACATACTTGCACGTCCTGCAGAGAAGATTGTCCTTTCCGATGTCGTCGGTGCTCTCTTCTCTTCAGACGGAAGTGAAGAGATGCCCTTCATCCGTTCATTCCGTACTTCCGGCCTCAGGGTTCTCGAAGGTCAGACTCTTTCCGATATTCTGAAGGAACAGAAATGATAGTAGACAGATTTACAGAAAAAACACTCTCCGCTTCAGTCAGTCAGAATATCCCGCATCCGGATAAGGGTGTCAGGGAGACGAGAAACGTCGAGGGAATCGAAATAAGATTCATAGAGAACGGTGTGCCTTCGGGCTTCAACTCCGTTGTCACGATTCCCTATGCCCTTGCTGCCGTCAGGGACGGAAGGTACATCTTCTGCGTTTCAGTCGAGAGAGAGGATCTCAGGGAGATATCGCGCATGACGGGGACTGCAGTGAAGACACTCAGCGAGGAATACGGTGTCAGAGGCTATCTCCTTGACCCCGTTGTTGTCATGTACGGAGAGGGCGGGAGAGAGGAGATCGGACGCTTTCCGCTCTCCTTTGACCGCGACACAGTCAAAGCCTACCTCAACGAAACTCTCCTCGATACGCTCGACCTCATAGAAGAGGACGATGAATAGGATTTCAGTCGGCATAATCGGGGACGGTATCTCGGCATACCGCCACGCCCATGCCGTCAACTCTGACGGACGCTTCCTGCTCTCGTCCCTCGCTCCGAAGAGCATGAAGAAGGGTATGGAACTCATGAGGATACACAATATTCCTCATCTCGATGCAGACCCTGAATATCTTCTCCAGCGTGATGACATCGACGTCGTAGTGCTCTCCCTGCCGACTATTGTGCATTCCCGTTACATTGAGTACGCAAAGCGTTATGACAAGGCCCTCATAATCGAGAGTCCCGTGACTCTTTCTCTCTCGGAAGGAGAGAGGATTCTGGAGGAGGTGAGGAACGAAGGAGCGTTCTTCTTCAACGGCAACCCGTATCTTTACTGCGAAGAAATAAAAGGCATTGATTCGTCGTTCCACTCGTTTTCCGTTTCCTTTCCGTCAATCTGTCTAGCGCCGGATGAGATGCTCGATATAGCACTGGAGACTCTTGTGAGAGCCTTCGGGTCTGTCATTTCATTCAAAGCAGGGAAAAATGACGGTGTCTTTTCAGTCACTCTGGAAAGAGGTGAGGGAGTACTTACTCTCCTGAGAGAGAGCGACTCTCACGGCCTCTATCTGATTGTTGACGGCAGGGTTGTCCTTTCCGGGGCTCAATACTACCGCTTCCTTCCTCTTCTCTATTCGTACGTCTTCTCGCGTCTTGAGGACGGAAAGCCGACTGACGACACTTTCTTCTGCACACTCGAGGCTCTCAGGGCTGTGAATCTTCTGACGGAAAGTGAAAGAAAAACCCTGCAGACTCTGTGACGGTACATTCCGGGAGGTTGGAAAGTGGACAGTCGCACAATAGCCTATTACAACGGAAACGGCGAGAAGTACGCCGAGTCCACCGTCTCTTCTTTTGTTACCTCCTCTCTGAAAGAGTTCCTCTCTCTCGTCAGAGAAAAAGGAAGAATCCTCGACTGCGGCTGCGGCTCGGGGCGCGATGCAAAGTATTTCCTTTCTCTCGGTTATGAGACGGACATGATAGATGCCAGCGAGAACATGTGCCGCATCGCTTCCGGATATACCGGAAGGAAAGCCGTGTGCATGGACTACATGGACCTCAATAGTGACACTCTCTACTCGGGTATCTGGGCAAGTGCTTCGCTTCTTCACGAGAAGAGGGAGAATCTCAAGAGTGTGTTCCGTGTCCTTTCGTCGGCTCTCGAGGATGACGGCATCCTCTACTGCTCTTTCCGCTACGGAAGCGGTGACAGAAGAGAAGGAGAGAGATGGTATACCGACATGAATGAGGAAAGAATAGGGGATGTTCTTCCTTCTTCCCTACATATTGTGAAATCCTGGCAGAGTGATGATGTCCGTCCTTCCTTCAGCTACAGATGGCTGAATGTTCTCCTGAGAAAAATATGTATGTGGAAAGAGTGCAGAGCCAGGTTCTGATGGATGACCTTTTCACAGAGTAAGAAGCAGAAAGTTGGAAAAGGTGACAAAAAAGGGCAAATAAATGTTGGAAAAGGTGTGAAAAAAGCGGCGAAAAATGTTGGAAAAAGCAAAAACGGTTATTAGAATATCTTTGCAGGGGGAAGTTTTCCTTTATGATCAGACGAAGAATTACGGCAAAGATAGAAGAGTTTTTTGAATCCCATGACAGGGAAGCCCTTCTTGTAACCGGTGCGCGGCAGGTAGGGAAGACGTACTCGATAAGAGAGTACGGCAGTAGATGCTTCAAGCACTTCGTTGACATCAACCTGTATGAGAACCGTGAAGCTTTGAAAACCCTCGAAGGTTTTCGTGACACCAAGGATCTCCTTACCCGTATCACCACGCTTGCCGATGCTCCTCTGGAAGAGGGAGAAACCCTTATATTCCTTGATGAAATCCAGCTCCTCCCGGATCTCATAACGGCAGTCAAGTTTCTTGTTGACGACGGACGGTACCGTTATATTCTCAGCGGTTCACTCCTGGGACTTGAATTGAATGACATCAGATCCATTCCTGTGGGATATCTTTCCGTCATCGAGATGCATCCGCTGTCGATAGAGGAGTTCTTTCTTGCAAACGGCCTCAACGAGAGCCTCATTACGACGCTGAAGACCTGTTATGACAATTCATCTCCCGTCGAGCCTTATCTGCATGAGAAGCTCATGAGCCTCTTCAGACTCTATCTCATTGTCGGAGGCATGCCGAGAGCTGTCCAGGTCTATCTCGATACGTTCGACATCAACAGGGTTCTGTCAGTCCAGAAGGACATACTCGGACGGTACCGGGAGGATGTGGCAAAGCATGTCGGAAAGGGTAATCTTTTCATCAAGGATATCTTCGACATCATACCTTCCGAGCTCAATAATCCGAACAAGAGATTCATCCTCAAGAAACTGAATGAAAAGTTCAAATTCTCGAAATTCGAGGAAAGCTTCATATGGCTTGCAAAGGCCGGGATAGCTCTTCCAGTCTATAATGTGGAGGAACCGAAGGCTCCGCTGGAACTGGCGAGACTGCGTAATCTCTTCAAGTTCTTCTCGAACGACGTCGGACTTCTTGCTGCTCAGTATGCCCAGGGTATACAGGCGAGGATCCTCCGGGGAGATGACTGCATAAATTATGGATGCATTTACGAGAATGCCGTTGCCGAGGAGCTGTTTTCAAACGGTCTTTCACTTTTCTACTTCAACAGCAAGAAACAGGGCGAAATTGATTTCCTTGTCAGGATAAATGATTCTGTTCTTCCGATTGAGGTCAAGTCGGGAAAGGATTATGTCCGTCATAATGCCCTGAAGAATGTCATGCAGGATGAGGAGTACGGTCTGAAGAAGGCTGTTGTCCTCACAAATGACAATGTGAAGGTGAATGGAAATATCGTATATCTTCCGGTCTATATGGCAGCCTTCATAAAGAATGACGAGATGGGCCCCTTTATCTACAAGGTGGACCTGTCCGGACTTACTTGAAAGAGGAGCCTCAGCTCCTCTTCATTAAAATCGGGGTGTCATTGACACCCCTTGTGAGTCCCCCCTGGTGGACTTGAACCATCGACCAAAAGATTATGAGTCTTCTGCTCTAACCACTGAGCTAAAGGGGGATTAGCCGAATTAATCTAACACAAAACAGATGGTGTTTCAACTACCGACTGCCCAATGTCATGCAAGTTTCTTGTTCTTCTGTGCGTTTCTGGGTTCCACGACCTCGTACTGCGGATTGACTGTTCTTCCATATGAATCATAGCTGGCTGTATATTCGCCGTCTGCCTCTGTCCAGAGCTGGCTGAAGAGGGAAATCTCGCCGCTCTGCGCCGTGCTAGGCTCGCCTGCATCGGATGACGTGTAGATTGTGATTGCAGAATTGAGCTTGACGTGCTTTGCGGCTTCGATTGCGGATCCTGAAGAGCAGGCGTCGATGATGAGTGTCGTAACACCTGCTTCACTTGCCTTTCTGACGACAGCGCACCATGTGTATTTCTCGGCTTCGCCTGTCTCGTCGTTCCAGCCCATGATTCCTCTGCTGTTGCCGTGAGCGATGACGTAGAGAGTATCTGTGCCTTCCGGAATGTCGTCGAGGCTGTAGATGATAGAGGTTGAGGAATCAAGCTTACTTGCACTTTCCTGGTAAGCGGCGCCAGTAAGCCTGAGCTCCTCCTGTAAAAGAACACCTTCTCCGTACTGGGGGTTATACACAGCTGTTGAAGCCATAATAAGAGTTGGGAGATTAACTAGTATTGAGAGTACTACTACTAGCTTAATTTTTTTGAGTAAGGTGTTCACGTCGTCCTCCATGTTTGAAATCTATCACGGATAAATGTAAACAAAGGTTAGAAATTGTTAGAAAGCCAACTTTTTCTGTAAAATTTTGAGGTTGTTTTTTATACAAACTAGCTTTCTGTTCGAAAACTAACACTGCCTTTACACAGCTTAACCATTCCTTGATTTTCTCCCGTGCCGGCTCTCTCTGAATTTGAGGATGAAATTCACATGGAAATGACGTACACTTGTCAACAGTTAAGGAGCTACCATGAAAAAACTTATCGTTTTCCTTCTTGTTCTGGCACTCGGCCTGGGCGCATTCGCCGGCGATGTTCATTTCGTCTTCGGTGACCTCAAACAGCATTCTGATATTCTTGCCGGTTTCATGCCTTCATACGTTCTTGTCGGAGTCGGCTATTATCTTCCGCCTGTCATAGAGGGAAACACCACAGACCTCAGACTTCTCGTCGGAGAAGGATACACCCAGCGTCTGATGTGGCTTGATGAGGAGAGCGGTGAGAACAACTTCGATAACGGCGTCTGGGACAAGTCCAGCGCTCTCAGGTTCAATGTGTGGGACAACGAGGTCTCTCTCCGCTTCCTCCAGGGATTCTTCAAGAGCAATGTAGGAGATAAGGATCTTCTGACCCTGACTCTCAGCCTCAACGGAAGGTACGAGCGTTACTATTCGTCATCGAAGTTCCTTTTCATGAACATAAAGGGCAACCTTGACAGTGTCATAGCTGAGGACTACTCGGGTTCGGTCTATCCCGAACTCAACGGACGCAGGGACTTCCTGGGCCTCGAATTCGGCGTCAATCTCAAACTTGATATGATGGAGGATACTCTCCATACGAACAACGGCTTCCTTCTGAAGCTCGATTTCAAGTCCGGTCCTGAGGCTCTGAACAGATTCGCTTCGGGACATGCCGCCTATTATTCATTGACTTTCACGGCAGTCGGAGCAAAGACTCTTCTGAATGTGGAGAACAGGGACGGCTCATCCGTCTTCTCCGTTTCCGTCGTCGACAGGGCATACGCATCTCATACATCAGGAGAGTCGGTTCCGTCATTCGTGAGCGGACCGGTATCTCTCGGCCGCAACGTCAGGGGCTTCAACACATATACATATGCAACGGAAAATACTGTGGTCAACAGCTTTGATATACGCCTAGCGGGGCCGGATGTCGGCATGAAGAAGGTCGCACCGAGAGTCAACTTCTTTGTCGACTGCGGTTACGGATGGGGCAGGGTGTTCAACACGCAGCGCTATGAGAAGAACTTCCTCGCTTCCTGCGGTGTCCAGGCAACTGTATCGTTCTTCGATTTCATCGACCTCGGATACGAAGTCAACTATATTCTTGTCGATAAGAACAAATACACGCAGCCGGGAAAGGTCACCACGAACGTGACGTTCTTCCTTGATTTCTGACATAGTTGAGGCCCGGGATTCCGGGCCTCGTTTCAATTCTCGGATTATCATTCACTCGATATCACAATGTGATTCACCGCAAGGTACGGGAGAACCGACGAACCGTTCGAAATTCTCTCGGAGGAGACTGCGTTAACGTTTTTTAACATTTCGAGGAGATTTCCGTTGATCATTGTTTCGTTCACGGCTCCCTTCACTTTTCCGTCCTCGATGTAGAAGCTGTTCTTCGCAACTCCCGAGAAATCTCCGCTGACGGAGGGGTGGCCGCCGGAGAAGCCGCCGACGATGAGGCCGCGGGGTACGGAAGCGATTATCTCATCAAGTGTTCTGTCGCCTTTCTCCATTACGATGTCGGCGCTGCTGTTCTTCGTGACGGGCTTCCCGGTCTTGTTCGCCGTATAGAGCGAGAGCAGGAAGCTCTTCAGCACTCCCTTTTCGATTATCGGTGTGTCTTCTGTTCTGAAGCCGTCGTCCGTGATGACTTCACCGTTCACGATGTCGGGCGAGGAGGAGAGGAGTGAGATCGTTATTCTCTCGTCCGCTATCTTCTCTCCGAGCTTGTCTCCGAGGGGGCTTATGCCCTGCATGATGAGGGAATCGGAAAGACCTTCTGAAATGAAGCCGAGGAAATCCGAAAGACAGTCGGGTGTGAAGATGACGGTTCCGTCGAACTTTCCTTCAAATGTTGTCATCTCGAGGCTCTTCACTGCAGTCTCCAGGTCCCTTCTCACCGATGCCATCCCGATGAAGGGCCTGTCGAGTGACTTCGTCATGAATGCAGTCGAGCATATACCCGTGGTCCTGTCTCCCTCGTGTGCGGAGAAGCCGAAGTAGA
>CAZKIT010000040.1:0-11783 GCA_964552905.1 uncultured Spirochaetaceae bacterium | reverse complement strand
AAGCGGTACTTTCTGATGTACTCCTCATTGGTCGCGAAGTATTCACCGTAGCGGTTCATGTCGGGAAGGATGTTGTTGTAGTCATGCTGGAACATGTTATACAGTTCCCTCAGATACGGCCATCTCTCGTCGTGGAAGTAACCGTCGCAGATTGACGAGACGATGAAGACGCAGCGGTCTGACATGATTCTTCTGTGTCTGATTACCTGAGCCGAAAGTGCCTGCATCATCTGGATGGGGTTTGTTCCCATGCCGTTTCCGTAGTGGAAGTTCGTCGGCATGCCGAATACGATGCAGTCGTACTTCTTCTCCGCGAACGGAACATACGTCCTCTTGTCGGCAACCGCCCATGAAACAGGCTGCATTTCCTTTGCGTAGCCCGAGAAGATTGCAATCTGGCGTGATGCGGAGTCGAGCACTGCATCGACGCAGAAGAACTTCTTGCCCATCTTCTCTTCCATGAACATGCCCTGCTGGTCGAACTTGTTTCTCATCTCGGATTTACCCGATACCGGGCATAAATCCTTTCTGTGCATGACGGACGGAACATGGTGGGCCGCGATGCTTCTCCAGTGCGTGATACCGCATGAGCAGTGCTTGTAGCCGCCCGAATATCCTCCGTAGGGGTTACCGGACGTATGACCGATCATGATAGCGACATCGCTGTCGTAGACATACTTGTTCATGATGACATGGTCACCCTGATCTGTGTAGCCGAGGTCGACAAGATGCTCGTAGTCCTCGCTGTCATGGCTTGTGAGAAGACCGTAGGGATAGAACTCGTTGAAGAGGTCGACTCCGAGGATCTGCTTCATCTCGCTCTCTGTTGCTCTCGGGTGGAGACCGTTGGAGATGATGAGGAGTATATCCTTCTTCTCGACACCCACACTGTAGAGCTCGTTGAGGATACAGCGCATTGCGACCTTTCTGTGCGATGTCGGCTGGCAGCCGCCCTTGACGATGTCAGGAATGATGATTGTAACCTTGCTTCCCTTGTGGGCAAGCTCTGTAATCGTCGGCATTCCGATCGGGTGACGGATTGAATCCATCGTCGCGGCATAGAGAGTATCCCAGTCCTGCGGAAGCGGATCGGGATCCTTGATTGTCTCGCCCGGAATGAAAACGTCTGTGTAGTCCGGAAGTTCGGCGGACATTGTGCCTTCGCCGTATTCAAAATTCAGTTTCATCTGTTAACTCCTAAGTATGTCTTGATGATTTCAATGTATTCGTCCGGATAGAATCCGATGTCACCCTTGAAGCGTGTGAGGGCGATGAGACCGCCGTCGATTTCGGGAATGGATGCAAGCATCTCTGCATTGTCGACCTTGAGACCTCCGCCGTAGACGACGCTGAGCCCGCCTGTAGTTTCCTTCACGAACTTCGCCACCTTTGTGATATAAGGCTTGTCGGCAGGAGTCTTTCCGGGTCCTATCGACCAGATGGGTTCATATGCAACTGCAACGGAAGACTTGTCGACTCCGTTGAGTCCGACAGAAAGCTGCTCGAAGAGCACTTTGTCCCAGTTCTCGAGTTCGGTGTCCTTCTCTCCGATGCAGTAGAGGACCTTGAGTCCCGCCTTCTGGGCGGCAAGGATTTCCCTGTTGAGAATCCTGTTGACTGCAAGAGTATCTGTCACACCTGCTTCAGCGAAAATGGAAGCAAGCTTGTTTCTCTCCTCGCAGTGGCCGATGAGTGCGTACTCTGCACCAAGGGATGAAGCGGCGTTTCCCGTGAGGGATGTTGTGAATGCACCGAAGGGGCCTCCGACTGCCGTATCGCCCCAGAAGAGACCCTGCGTACCGATCTTGACGGGACTGTTTTCGTTCTTTGCTCCAGCAGCGGGAATGAGATGAGCCTCGGGGAAGAACATCGCAAATTCGACATCCTTGAATGCCTTGAGCTGATCCTGTGTGTTTTCGACGATATACTTACCCCACTCGGAAGGGGATGCTATCGAATTGACGCCGCCCTTTTCACGGGGAATATCGAATCTTTTGAGATTGAGATAGATATGCTTCATTTAATACTCCTATCTGAGAATTGCATATTCCGGTATTTCTCCGATAAGCGGAGATGCATAATCGAAGAATCTGTCGGAAATCCTGTTTGTGCCTTCAATCCATTCCAGAGGGAACTTCTTCTCGACGTTCGCCACCTTCTCGAGAGGTACGAGATCAAGGGAGAACGAGAAACCGTTTCTTCTGTCGGCCCTGATTGCGACCATACTTCCTGTCTTGCCTTGAGCGGCAGCCTCGACAGCAGCCTTTCCGACTGCATAGGCTTCCTCCCTGTCGACCTGCGACTGATAGGGAATCGCCGCACGTCCGATGAGACCGGGCTTCTCGCTTCGGGATTTGATTCCGAGCTTCTGCATGATCTGGCGGGAGATGTACTCTCCGACTCCTCCCGGAACCTTGTGACCGAAACCGTCAACGATGCCGGAATCTGCAAGAGGAGAGCCGTCAAGACCGCAGAGACCTTCACTTACAGTGACAAGGCATCCCCTGCCCTTTGCGTATGCCTTCTCTATATCGGAGAGCATCTTATCTACATCGACCTTCTTCTCCGGAAGATATGTGAGAACTTCGCAGTTCGTAGTTCGTGCAGCAAGTGCGGAAGCAGCAGTCACCCAGCCTGCGTTTCTTCCCATGAGTTCCATGACGACAACGTGAATAGGGAGACCGCTTGCATCCAGGGCAAGCTCCGATGCGCTGACTGCCGCATAGCGTGCAGCAGAACCGAATCCGGGGCAGTTGTCCGTGAGATCAAGGTCATTGTCCATGGTCTTCGGAATACCGATTACCTGTAAATCCAGTCCTTCCTTCTCTGCAAGAATCGAAATCTTGTTGCATGTATCCATGCTGTCGTTTCCGCCGTTGTAGAAGAAGACCCCGATATCATTCTTTCTGAAGCACTCGATGACTGCAGGATAATCCCTGTCACTGAGCTTTCTGCGGCAGCTTCCGATGGCAGATGCAGGTGTGGACGAGAGGCGGGACACCACATCCGCCGGAACGGATGTCAGGTCAAGGAGGTCGTTGGAAAGGATTCCCTCGGCACCGAACTTCGCACCGTAAATCCGGTCAAAGCCCTTCATGCTCCTTGCTGTCTCTATGACACCCTGGAGGGAGGTGTTGATGACGGCGGTTGGACCGCCGCCGTGTGCGACAAGAATGTTTCTGCCCATCAGATTCCTGCCTTTCTGTATCTTTCAGCCATCTCCTCGAGTGTGACTCTCTCGATGAGCGGAGCCTTTCCGTATGAACCGAACTGGATGATGAGGGAGCCTACAGCTTCCTTGACACCTGCTTCCATTCTCTCGAAGAGAAGTCTCGTGTCATCATCCTTGATTGTTCCGTACATGACTGCGTCCATTACTGGAGGAAGGAATACTCTCGGGTCGAAAGCTGACGGATTCTTCACGAGAAGTTCGTATACAGGACCGATGGACGGGCTGTTCTTGAGAGAGGGCTTGTCTCTGAAGAGTTCGCGGAAGTTTCTCGTGACTGCAAGACGGATATCTGTATCGACATTGATCTTTCCGATACCGCACTTCGCGACTTCCTGAAGCTGTTCGATCTTTATGCCGTATGCGTTCTGGACATTGCCGCCGAGGTCGTTGATTTCCTTGACTATATACTGAGGAACCGTTGATGAGCCGTGGCTTACGAGGACGCCCTCGATGCCTTCATGTCTCATGCATTCCTTCGTCGCGATTGCGATTTCCTTTCTGATGACGGTGTTGGCACCCTTGTTTGCGCCGTGCTTAGTACCGTAGGAGATTGCAAGAGCATCAACCTTGGTCTTCTTGAAGAACTCGACTGCCTTGAGAGGGTTTGTGTATGTGCTTGTAGCAGCAAAGACATGATCCTCGACACCTGCGAGCACTCCGAGTTCACCTTCAACAGTTACACCTCTCTCGTGTGCATACTTTACTACTTCACGTGTAAGTTCCACGTTCTCGTCAAAAGGAAGAGAAGAACCGTCGATCATGACCGATGTGTATCCGCCTTCGATTGCAGCCTTGCATGATTCGAAGTTCTTGCCGTGGTCGAGATGGAGAGCGACGGGAACCGGCGAGTCTACGGCATACTTCTTGACTGCGTCTCCGATGTTTCTTGCACCCTTGATCTTGTCCTCAAGTGTAGCATTCTGGAAGTCTGTTCTTCCTCCCATGAATCCGTTGGCGAGGTCAGCACCCTGAAGAATGGCTGCGCTTCTGAACATTTCATGAACTTCGATTACCGCCTTTGCCTGTGCAACGGCATTAACATTGAATGCACCCTGAGCATAATTGTACTTGTCTGTTGCATCCAGGATGGCTCTCATAGGTACCAGCATCTTATTATCTCCTTTCTTTATAAACAGTTGCCGGAAAGAACAAAACAATCGACATCTATTTAATTAAATTATTTAATAAAATACTATCACTGAAGTTGAAAGCACGCAATAAAAATCGTAAAGTATTTTCAAACAGAAAATTATTCCGTATGCAGAACGGACAGCTGACGACAGGAAAAAGATAGTAAGAACATAGAAACAGTAATGCCGCGCCGTCAGAAGAGGGAGGATATACATGCCGACAGGAATCACAATCGATGTACTTGCAGTTGTTCTGGGAAGTATTCTCGGGCCGACTCTCGGGGCACTAATTCCAAAACATGTAATGGACGAACTCTCCACGGCCTTCGGCTTTGTAGCGGCACTGCTTGCCGTTACGTCACTGACGAAGGTATGCAATGTCGGAGCCGTGGGGCTGACAACAATCGTAAGCTTTCTGATAGGCTCCCTGATTGATATAGACTCGAGAATGAGAAAAGGCATAGACAAAATGTGCAGGAAGCTTTTCTCATCTGCAGATAAGAACGCAGGACAACTTTCAGTCTATGTCGTACTCTTTGCATTCAGTGCAACGGGAATAATGGGAGCTATAGACGAAGCGGGAGGAAACAGCCAGATAATAATCTGCAAGGCCGTCCTCGATTTCATGACCGCTCTCATCGTCTCATACGAAACCGGAAGGATAACAGCCCTCTCGGCAGTCATTCAGGCCGCGGTACTTTTCCTCTGTTATTTTCTGGCGGGAAAACTCTCCTCAATTCTTACTGGCGAGACATACGGCGACCTTGCGGCGACAGGAGGAATACTCCTTCTCATGATTGCCTTCAACATGATGAAAGTGGTGAAGACGAAACCGATAAACGGAGTTCTCGGCTTCATCATCATAGTGCCGATATCACGGCTGTGGCAGTCAATCTTCTGAGGAATCTCAATAGACTTTCACGGATGGATATTCATCCCACTTCATTTCACCTGTCCTGAAGAGATCGGCCATACTGTCCATAAGGCTGTCTGCAATCTCGTAGTCTTCCTTTTCGAATCCTCTCCAGGAACGTGGAAGCGTTCTGAATACATACCATAAGTCCGCAGAATGGAAGGCAGGCGTTCCATCAGGAGGAAGAGGATGCGAGAAGAAGTACTGATAACTTCTTCCTTTCCGTCTTTCTAGGAATCTCCCCTCCGCCTTAAGCATTTCATTTTTGTCGATATCAAACGGAGCCGGGGTCAGATCCATGCTTACGGCACCTTCCAGAACAGAGAACCCGTCATAGAGTCCCGCATTGACGGCTTCTTCAAGTGTATAGGGAAGGAAATCCCCGTCAATCAGAGGTGAAAACGGAAGGGAGACAGAAGAATCCCTTTTCTTTATATATTCCATAATTTCACCCTCGAGCGCGATGACGGCGGGAAGAGTCATGTCAGACAAATCCGTCTTCGAGATATTCCTTTCTTCAAGAAATTCCCGCGTAAGTTTTTCAATCTTCTCCCTATTCATTGAAAGGATGTCAAGGTGACCGCCGATTCCTCCGGCACTGAGCATCACCGTAGTGAACGGACGGTGTACAAGATACGGAGACGAAAGCAGACAGTATATGGAAATTCCGCCGGCACTCTGCCCCATCAGGCTGATTTTCTCCCGGTCTCCTCCGAATGCCTCAATATTGTCATACACCCAGTTACAGGCCACAGCCTGATCCCGTAGACCGAGATTGCACTTTTCACCGTCAAGTGCAATGAATCCGAGAAGTCCGAGTCTATACTGCATGGTGACAAGGATAATTCCTCTTTCTGCCCAGGCTTCACCGTCGAACTCCACTTCCTCGGCGGAACCGTGGCAGAAGGCACCTCCATGTATATAGATGACGACAGGGAACGGTCCCTCGCCTTTCGGTACCCACATATTGAGAGCAAGACTGTCTTCTTCCGTCTCCGGCTGCTTCTCTTCAAACCAGTGGAACTCCTTCTGGTAAAAAGAACCTTTTTTCTGTTCTGACTGAGGCATCATCGGAGGAAAAGACAAAGCATCTGTTACAGTTTCATGCGAGTCTTCCTGTACAGGTGTGGCAAATCTCTCCCCGACAGTTGCATACTTGATTCCTCTGTAAACACAGCACTTATCCTTCTCTTCACCTCTGACATTGTTTCTGATAATCGTTTTCATATACTCAGAATAGATCCTGCATCTTTTTTAAACAACCGGAAAAGGAGAAAAGGCAAGTGCACAACATGCCTGGAAATATTATAATGGAGCGGGTTCCTTCGGAAAACGGAATATTCCCGGAAGCGTGAGAGCTCCCGTCACAATAAGGAGAAGCATCAAGAGGTATCTATGAAGAAATATCGTGTAAACACCGCCATGTTCGTACTCAGCATCGTCTATTCAGTATTTCTGGTGACGATATCTGTCACACTCGCTGTGATGGCAAGGCCTCTCTCGGCAGTCATTTTCTTTCTCATCGCACTTCCCTTCTTCTTCCTCACTTACCGCTACGGTTCAACCGTCCGCATTACAGACGAAGGAATATCGCTCTGCTTCCTAAAAAAAGAGAGAATGAAGATGAAATGGAATGAAATCGGAGAAATCACCGTCTGCGGCCAGAAGATATTCAATGCAGGCAATAAAAAGAAGTGCGGAACTCTATATATCATCATCTCCAGAGAGAAGCTTGATGACGACAAACGCTTCAATATGATGTTGAAATGGCCCCCCAAGGACAGAATCTATTTCAGATTCTCCAAGGAAGGCCTTTTCAATATACAGCTTCACTATACGACGCAGGTTGAAAAGTACAATATCGGCATGCTCGACATATAACTATCTGTTCTTCCAGGGGTTTTCAATGTTGCGGTAGTTGACAGACTCGTTTCCTTCGCTTCTCATCTTCTTCATGAAATCCTCCCTGCACTTCCGGATTCTTTCATCATAGGCGACGGTATGGTACTTCTCGAGAAGCGGATCATGATACCTGTCCATCTCTGCATTAAGACGTTCGCGGAACGAATCGATGAGAGTGCTGTATTCAGGGTTGTCAATCAGATTGACAAGTGCATCGGAATCCTTCTCGAAGTCATAGAACTCCTCTCTGACTCTCTTCTGAAAGAATGCACAGCGACCGCTGAGAGAGTCATCGTCCTTCGATGCGGCAACCATCGCCTTCCATGTAAGACCCGACTGTGACTCGTTCTTGTATACGGTTTCGCCATCAGACCATGCATTGAAGATATAACCATACTTCTTCGTCTGCAGGCATCTCATCGGGAAGGCATTGAATGCAGATGTGAGATTGAACTCCGTGTAGACAAAGTCTTTTCTTCCCTCGTCCTTTCTTCCTTCAAGAAGAGGTACATAGCTTCTTCCGTCGCATTCCATCTTCGAGGAAAGTCCAGTAGCCTCGAGAACTGTAGGGGCAAAATCCACACCGGAGACCATGTCGCTGCTGTTTCTTGTTCCTGCATGGGTATGCCCCGGCCAGCGGGCAATGAGAGGCGTCTTCGTCGAGTTGAGATAGCAGTTCGCCTTCGCAAACGGGAATGCCATTCCGTTGTCGGACATGAAGATAACCAGGGTATTTTCACTGAGTCCCGACTCTTCAAGAGATTCAAGGACAGCGCCCATCGATTCATCAGCACGGTGTACTGACGAATAGTACTGTGCCAGCTCTTTCCTTACATCAGGAAGGTCAGGAAGGAACGGCGGGACCCAGGCCTCCTCCGGTCTGTAGAATCTGTCTGCATATATGTGGTAACCGTAGAATTTGTTCACTTCGTCGTCGCTTCCTGCAAACGGGCGGTGCGGATCATGGGTGTTGGCCATAAGGAAGAAAGATTTCCCCGTTTCCTTCGCCTGAGTGAAGAATTCCTTCGATCTCTTTCTGTAAAGCTCAGGACTTCTTCCATACTGCGATTCAGCCTCCATCATCTTTGATGCATAGTCCCATGCGAACCTGTCCATCGGAACAGCATGCTTGAGTTTTCCTATTATACCGTTAAAGTAGCCGTTCACCCCGAGAGTTTCTGTAAGAGTGGGAATGTTGTCGGCAATCGGCATGAAGCCGGGAGCTCCGTTTTTATGGGGATAGAGCCCCGTGAGAAGACACTCTCTTGACGGCTGACACACAGCAATCGTGACGTGTGCATTATCGAAACACATGCCTTCCTTAGCAAGTCTGTCCAGATTCGGCGTTATGTCGTCAACGGGACATCCGAAGCAGCCGATGGAATTGTAATTGAGGTCATCTGCCAGCATCATCAGGATATTTGGTCTGTCCATTGAAATTCTCCTTGCTTTTTCAAAAAATAATTAATAATTTTAATTAAGTATATTCATTAGAATAAACGCTTTCCCGGACTTTGCAACAATTATTTGAAAAAAGGAGAAAACGGATGCTGAGCAGAGAGGCGCAGAGAGTTGCTGAAAACATCAGAAAAGCGAAGGAATGGAGGAAGACTCTCTCGATTGAAGAACAGAGAGAACTACAGAAGAAGAGCCGGACGATGCCTCTTCCTGATGATGCGGTCCGGAAGTTCTTTACCGTCAATCAGGTGGAGGTCGAGACTGTCACACTTCCGTCCTCGCAGAAGGACAGTGCACTAGTATTCATACATGGCGGCGGTTTCAAAAGCGGTTCTTCTGCTGTCGGAAGATGGATTACGGCACAGATTGCCCGGCAAACCGGACAGACAGTATATTCAATAAACTACCGTCTCGCTCCGGAGTTCACGTACCCTACAGCGACCATAGACTGTGTCAGCGTCTGGAGCTACCTGCTTGATAACGGGATAAAACCTGAGAAGTCATCAATAATGGGAACTTCCGCCGGAGGTACTATCGCCATATCTCTTGCACTCTGGTGCAGAGATCATTCCATTCCGCTTCCATCATCTCTTATTCTCAATTCTCCGGATATTGCGAAATCAATAAAGCCGACAGAATATGAGATAAAGGAAGACATAATGCTGAACTATGACGAAAATGAAGAGAATCCATATTTCTCCACGGCAGAGGATGATGACTGTTATGCATTTCCGATTCTGGCGAACTTCACAGGATTTCCTCCAGTTGCACTATACGCCGCAGAGAAGGAGATACTCCATCAGCACTCGGTAATTCTGGAAAAGCTCCTCACACGTGACGAAGTCGAACACACATTCACGGATGACAAAGAGCTCTGGCACGCGTTCCTGAACAGTCCCGTTCCGGAAAATGTGAAGTATTCAGAAGAAATTGCGGCCTTCATAATGAAAAATAAAAAATAAGGAGAAAAAGAACGATGCGGGAAAGACCTTTTTCATTTCCCCATGACAAGTCCGTAAGAGTCATTTTCGACACGGATGCGGCATGCGAAGCCGATGACCAGTATGCAATAGCGCACGCACTTCTGACTCCGCGCTTTGACATAAAGGCCTTCACAGCAGAACAGTTCATCTCCCAGCCGGGATCCGAGGAGTCGAGATGGAATGAGATAAATAAGGTGATGTCGCTGATGGATCTCGAGGATACCGTCCCTGTCTGTCACGGTGCTTCCTCCCCTCTTGGGGATGAGAAGACACCGTCTCCGAGCGAGGGTGCGGAGAAAATCATCGAGGAGGCGATGAAGGATGACAACAGAGCACTCTTTGTCTGCGGACAGGGGGCTCTGACAAACATAGCATCCGCAATCCTCATGAAGCCTGAAATCCAGGAAAGATTCACACTCATCTGGACAGGGGGCGGTGAATATCCCGACGGAAAGAATGAATTTAACGCCCGTGGAGACATTGTCGCAGCAAACGTCGTCATGCGCTCATCAGTTCCTTTATGGCAGGTCCCGAGGACAGTATATGCAACAATGAGAATAAGCTTCACCGAGCTCCTTGAGAGCGTCTACCCATGCGGGAAACTCGGCAGGTATCTTGTTAAAAACACAATGGAAGTTGCAGAAAAGCTCTTCAAGAAGATGGGAGGCGTAACTCCGGATGGAAAGCCGCAGTTCAGCACTCTCACACGTGCCGAAGCTGTCACAAGATTCTCCGGAGAACTCTGGAGTCTCGGGGATTCTGCAGCAATCGGTCTCATGATGAACAGCAACCTCGGAAGATATCATACGGACGGAGCACCGTGGGGATTCAACGAGGACGCCTCGTATGACTTCTCACATCCGAACAAAAGAAAGATAAGAATCTATGACACAATAGACAGCCGTTTCATCATCTCCGACATGCTCTCGAAGTTCAGATACTACCTCGGAGAAGAAGAATGAACTACTCTTCACTCTATGTCGAAAGAAGCCCCAATGCTGAATATACGGATGCTGGTGCACTGATTTACGTTTTCAGAAAAGACGGAGGCTGCCCTGTTCCGGCTGAAGAAATAGCTTTGCGTACAGGACAGATTCTCTACAAGGTAAGCTTCTCTCTCTCCGAAACTCTCCGGTACCCCACACCGTTTATGGATCTTGTCAGGCTCTGGAAGAAAATCATGAGAGAAGAAGCCGACAGCAGGAAATCTGCAATGATCGGCTCCGGAACGGGAGCTTCTCTCATTCTCTCACTCTCCCAGTGGTGTCGTGACCACGGTATTCCCCTCCCGTCATCACTCGTGCTTGATTCCGCTGTTTACGGCACGGACACAACGGACAGTGATATAAAGGAATACCTGAGCACAGCAGACGCTGACGACCCGTATGCATATCCGCTCCTTGGAGACTACTTTCTTTTCCCTCCAATCTCACTCCATGATTCTGACGGCAGAATGATGCTTCTCCGGAACAGGATGAGGAAAAGCGGAGTCACTTGCAGATACAGCAGAAATTCTGTTCTTCTCTTTTCCGCAGGACAGGACACGGAGGATGAATACATATCATCCGTTTCTGCCTTCATAAGACAGAACATGAGCTGACGAAAGAACGGAATGTCTTCATAATGATGCCCCGGCAGACAACAACCGGGGCATTGTGGAGGATACTATTCATTCAGTCAGTTATATACACATGCTGACGGAATTACTGTCTTGAAGACATCATTGACGACTTCCTTGATACCGACATCGTTTCTCCAGACAGAGAGAATGTAGGGCTGGTACATGCCGTAACCGTAAGCCTCTTCCTTGATGTAGTTATGGACCTTGTCGATGTTCTCCTCCGTGAAGCCTTCAACGGATGATGCCTCGGCAATGAGGTCCGAGAGAACATAGTCATGACGGCTCGTTGCGTCGCCTGTCTTGTAGGAGCGGGCATCGTAACGTGTATTCCAGTGGTTTGCGAGAGAGAATCCGCCGACCTGGTTGATGAACATGTCATACTGCGTTCCGTCGAGTCTTATCGCTGTCATGAGAGCAGACTGCACGAGATATAGTCTGACGTTGATGCCGACTGCAGCACAGCAGTTCTGGATGATTTCTGCAAGAGTCTTCGATGTGGAATTTCCGAGAAGAACGAGTTCTTCGCCATTGTAATTTGATTTCG
>CAZKIT010000039.1:0-12092 GCA_964552905.1 uncultured Spirochaetaceae bacterium | reverse complement strand
TGATCTATCCGGCAATAATCCAGGCCATGGAGGATGAAACCCTGAAGAGGGGATACACGATTCTCCTGTGTGATATCCAGGAAAACAAGGAGATTGCAAAGGAGTACATAACAAAGCTGAAGAGCGGAAGCGTTGACGGATTCATATTTTCGACGGCGTTCTTCGATGTCAGTGAAAACGAGGAGATAAGGGAAGCCGAGGCAACCGGACTTCCATGTGTGAATCTTCTGAGAACCGACGGCTCCTCGACTCCTTCCGTCAGTCTCGATAACAGAAAAGGTTCCGCTCTTGCCGTTGATTATCTTGTCTCCAGAGGGATGAGGAGAATCGCCTATCTGCAGGGGCAGGAGGAGCTGAAGCTCTATCGTGACAGATATGCCGGTTATGTTGAGGCCCTGGAGAAGAACGGCCTGCCGCTTGACGAAAAGCTTGTATGGCACGGCATGAAAAACGGCAGCATGACCGTATCCGAAGAACTTACAAGGGTTATCAATGAAGGAACACGCTTTGATGCCGTACTCTGTGCCAGCGACAACCTTGCCGTTGAAACAATCCATATTCTCACTCAGCTGGGAATGAACATTCCCGATGACGTATCAATCATCGGGTATGACAATGTTCCTATCTCCGAGTTCCTCGTCCCCCGTCTGACGGCTATCGCGCAGCCGTTCAAGGAGATGGGAAGAAAGGCCGTTGATGTGCTTGTCGACATGATAGAGGGAAAAGAGGATGGAAACGGAGTACACTTCACCTTCGATCCCGCTCTGATTGAACGAGACACCGTCAGGAAGCTGGACTGACCGGGGAGGGACTCCTCATGCTCCCGGATTGAGAAGACATGCTTCTCTTCCTACATCTTTTTTCAAATCCGGCAAAATGCGACACCTTCATTGCATGGAATATACATGGAATGAGTCTCTTTTGCGTTATACATAGAAACGCCGCGTTTTACTTAATGTTTTTCGCATCGCAACATCTCTGATAAATAAATATTTTTTTCTTTACTTTACGCGGAAAGTGTGTGATAAACAAATCATGGGAACGATTCCATGCGTTTTCATTAAAAAGGAGAAAAAAGGATGAAAAAAGCAATCGCCATTGTCATGGCCTTACTGGTCATGTTCTCAGTATTTGCAAACGGTTCAAGTGAAAGTGCCGGAAACGACACAATCACAATCGGTATTCTGCAGGACACCACAGGTGCCACAGCAACTCTCGGAAAGTCTGTCCAGAAGGGTGTTGAGGACGCTATCGCAGATATCAACGCAGCGGGAGGAATCAACGGAAAGACAGTCAAGTACATCGAGTACGACACGGCTGCCAATGTTGATACCGCCATCAGCGCATACATCAAGGCTGTCACAGTCGACCAGGTCGATTTCCTCTTCGGACCGCCTATCGCAAACATCGTATCGGGTATCAAGGCAACAACAGCCAGCTACGGCGTACCTATGATCACATTCGCAGTTGACCCGCTCTGCTATCAGGACAATGACGGCAACATCTACGAGTATCTCTTCTGCGCACAGCCGTCAACTGTCGTCCAGGGACAGATCATGGCTGAATTCGCTCTGCAGAACGGATTCAGGAACTTCGGTGTCTTCTATACACAGGACAACTCATATTCAGTTTCTCTCCTCGACCCGTTCGTATCGACAGTAAGGGCAAACGGCGGAACCATCGAAGACAAGAACATCGTCGGTTACAATGCATCCGAGACAGACATCAAGACGCTCATCCAGCCGATCATCAAGAGCGGCGTTGACGCTATCTACTGCCCTAACTACACAGCTCCGCTCGTTCTCATCAAGAAGGCATGCGACGAACTCGGATACAAGGGTGCCATCATCACAGGTCTTGACGGCGCACCTGCATTCAACACTCAGGTCGGAGCAGACTGTTCCAACGTATACTTCATCAACAACATTGACATCTACGAGACAGAGACTGCAAAGGCTATCAGCGAGAGATGCCAGGAAGTCGGTGCTCCGAACAAGTACTTCCTCGGATATGACTCGATGCAGATGGCTGCAAAGGTCATGGCAGAAGTCGGAACAGACGGTAAGACTGTAGCTGCAGCTCTTGCAACGGCAGAGTACACAGGTCTGACAGGAACCATCAAGATGGATCCTGAAACTCATATGCCTGTTCTCGGAACACCTATGTTCATGTATAAGTACGACGGCACGACTCCTGTCATGCTGCAGAAGTACCCGATTGACTGATTTTCAGTCATCCCCATAAAAAACTGATGGGCTTGCAATTCTGTAAGCCCATTTCTGAAGGAGAGGACAATGTCATTTCAAACACTTGTAAATGGTATCTCCACAGGCACCGTCTATGCACTCATTGCAATAGGCTTCGCCCTTGTTTTCAACATTCTCAAATTCTCGAACTTCTCATACGGTGCAACGATGACGGTGTCGGCATTCGTGGCCTATTTCCTGGTTGCATCAAAAGGATGGGGGCTTTTCCCCACTCTTGTCTGTTCCGCACTTGCCGGAGCTCTGGTCAGCCTGATCGGCGAATTCGTCGGCTTCAGAAGAATACTGAAAAACCATTCGCCTTCAACATATTTCTTCGTTTCTTCAATCACGCTGGGAACTCTCTACGAAGGGATAGTAACCCTTAAGACGGGAACGAATTTCTACGTTTATCCGAACTTCTTCAAGGAATCCTCCTTTTCTTTCCTCGGTGCCGTAATCTCAAAGGAAAACGTCATCATGCTCGTGATAAGCGTGCTGGCTCTTGCCTCTCTTGCCCTCATTCTCCAGAAGACAGGCATCGGACGCGCAATCAGAGCCGTCTCCTTCGACCGCGATGCCGCTCAGCTCATGGGCATCAACGCAACACTCATAATTCAGGTAGTCTTTGCCATCTCCGGAGTATTCGGCGGTCTTGCCGGATGCTTCCTCGGCATCAAATATACTCTTACTTCAACTCTGGGAAGCCTCGTCGTGAAAGGCTTCATCGCATCTGTGATCGGGGGACTGGGCAGCCTTACAGGTGCAGTCATCGGAGCGATGCTCCTTGGTGTCATGGAGGCGATTTTCCTCAGTACGATAGGATCAGGCTGGGCGACGATAGCATCGTTTGCCGTCATGCTCGTATTCCTTCTCGTACGTCCTCAGGGAATCGCCGGCAGCAACGTCCAGGAAAAGGCGTAAGGAGGGAGAGATGAGATTATTCTTATATGTTCTTACACAGGTCTGCATAACACTCGTATCTGTCTGCGGTATCTATATCCTTACGGGACTGACGGGGATGTTCTCCCTCGGTTCCGCCGCATTCATGGCCATAGGCGCGTACGTCTCGGGCCTCCTCGTCATCAATTTCGGCATGAACATGTACCTCGCGTTCCTGTGTGCGATAATCTTCGCCGTACTGGTGGGCTACATTATCGGATTCCCCGTCGTCAGGCTCAGAAGAGACTACATATCGCTTGTCACGCTCGGTTTCGGAGAATCGATTGCGCAGCTGATTCTTCTCCTCAGCCAGTTCACCGGAGGCGCCTTCGGTCTGATCGGGGTCCCGCGTAAGGTCAACGTATGGTTCACCGTTGTTGCCGCCGCAATCGCCATAACACTCACCGCACTCTTCAAGAACAGCAAGTACGGACGTCAGTGCATAGCTGTCAAGAGCGACGAACTCGCGGCGAAGGCAATGGGCATAAACGCATCAAGAGTCAAGATGATAGCCTTCCTCCTCTCATGTGCCATGACTGCCTTCGCAGGATGCATGTACGCTTTCTATGTCGGCTATGTAGGCCCGACGGACTTCGGCTGGAAGAAGTCCGCAGACTGGGTGATCATGGTCTTCTTCGGAGGAGTGAACAGCCTGACGGGATCCATCTTCGGCGGTGCGTTCCTGACATTCCTGCCTCAGTACATGCAGTCTCTGAACAAGTACAGATACATCGTCTATGCAATCCTCGTGCTCTTCATACTCAACTTCAAGCCGAACGGACTCTTCGGCGAATGGGAGCTGACACCGGGGAATATGAAGCGTGCTCTTGCTTCCTTCAACAGGAAGATGAAGAGAAACCGGGAGAAGAAGTGATATGGCACTACTCGAGATAAAGAACATCAGCAAGAGCTTCGGAGGCATAAAGGCCATTGAAGATTTCTCCCTGGAAGCGGAGAAAGGCGAAATCCACGGCATCATCGGCCCCAACGGAGCAGGCAAGACAACGATATTCAATACGATATCCGGAGTCTATCAGCCGGATAAGGGCAGGGTGATACTTGACGGCGAGGACATAACGAACCTTCCTCAGTACAAGATCACCCATAAGGGCATCGGGAGAACCTTCCAGAACATAAGAATCTTCAAGGGACTTTCCATCCTCGATAATGTCCTCTGTGCCTTCGACCCTAAATCAAGATACTCGGTATTCGGCTCTCTCTTTCCGACTCCGGCGAGACTGAGAGAGGAAAGAAGGGGACGCGAGCTGGCGCTCGGCTATCTCGACGTCGTCGGAATGGCCGACAAGAAGGACGAGAGGCCGGAGAACCTCTCATACGGTAACCAGCGCAAGGTCGAAATCGCCCGTGCCCTGATGTGCGAGCCGAAGGTCCTTCTTCTGGATGAGCCGGCTGCGGGGCTGACTCCCACCGAGGTATCCGAACTGACGGACCTCATCAGGAAGATTTCGGCGGAGTACGGATTCGCCATTCTCCTCATTGAGCACAGGCTGGATCTTGTCATGAACATATCGGACGTAATCCATGTGCAGAATTTCGGAGAGACGATTGCCGTCGGAAGCGCAGATGAAGTACAGCACAATCAGGCTGTCATTGAAGCATATCTGGGGGCTGAGTAATGGATGTAATGCTCAAAGTGGAGAACCTGAGTGTCAGCTACGGACACATCGAGGCTCTGAGGAATGTAAGCGTAGATGTCGTGAAAGGCCAGATATGTTCGATAATCGGCGCCAACGGAGCGGGGAAGTCGACTCTGCTGAAGACCATCAGCGGTCTTGTCAGACCTCTGGAAGGAAAGATCTTCTTCGAGGGGGAGGAACTTCAGAGAAAGCCGTACAAGGTGGTCAAGAAAGGCGTCGTCCATGTTCCGGAGGGGAGAAGGACATTCTCCGGACTCACCGTCGAGGACAACCTTCTCGTCGGTGCGTACAGCACGGACAAGAAGAGGATAAAGGAGGATCTCGAGAGCCAGTATGAGATGTTCCCGATTCTGAAAGAGAGAAGGAACCAGTTCGCAGGAACTCTCTCGGGAGGCGAACAGCAGATGCTTGCCGTGTGCCGCGGTCTCATGTCACACCCCCGCATCCTGCTGCTTGACGAGCCGTCAATGGGACTTGCCCCGATCATCGTCAATCAGATATATGACCTGATACAGAAGATAAAGGATTCCGGTATCACGATACTCCTGGTCGAGCAGAATGCGAAGAAGGCTCTCTCGATATGTGATTATGCCTATGTACTGGAGAACGGGAGAATAAAACTCAGCGGAAGCGGCGAAGAGCTGCTGTCCTCAGATGAGGTCAGGAAGGCATATCTCGGGGGATGATGGTAAAGACGGGCAGTATTCACGATATTACTCCCATGTGTTTTCCTTCCGGAAGAAAGACGAGAGTCATGATCGGACAGAACGGCCTTGTGAAAGGGGCGATGTTCTGCCAGGGATATGTGGAAATCGACAAATGCGGATCCATTCCGGTACACAGCCATGAGACCGTCGAATCATACACGATTCTTGAAGGAAAGGGTGTCCTTACTCTGGATGGCGAAAGGATTAGGATGGAAAAGGGAGATTTCGTCTATATCGAGCCGGGGCAGAATCACGGTCTTGAGAACACCGGCGAAGAGAAGACGGTCATCATGTTCGTCTATGCTCCGCAGATTATCGTCGATCACTGGGAAAAGGAGATTGACGGGGCTCTGAAGTGAAGCACACGCTCCGGATCTTCCCTTCAGGTAATCGGATACAGGAGCTTCTTGAAAAGAAAACTGACGCAGGATCAGGGGGATATATGACAAGGAAAGTCGCTTTGATAACGGGTGCGAGCCGCGGAATCGGATTCGCAATTGCAAGAAGGCTGGGAAAGGACGGTTTCCGTCTTGCCCTGGTGGCAACAGGGGAGGAGGAAAGAAACAGAACCCGAATGGATATCCTCAGAGAGGACGGGTCCGAATGGATATACATACAGGCGGACATCTCCTCTTCTTCTGACAGGGAAAGGATTGTCCGGGAAACGGTCTCAAGATACGGACGCATCGATGTTCTCGTAAATAATGCAGGAGTCGCGCCGGAGAACCGTGCGGATCTTCTGGATATGACGGAAGAGAGCTTCGACAGGGTCCTCTCGATAAACACGAAGGGCAATATGTTCCTCACCCAGAAGGTCGCGAAGGTCATGATAGGGCAGGAGAGGCTTTTCAGAAAGACGGGGACAGTAATAAACATCTCCTCCTGCTCGGCCGAGGTCTCATCCGTCTCAAGAGGCGAATACTGTGTCTCGAAAGCAGGGGTGAGCATGCTTACCCTGCTCTATGCCGACAGACTGGCGAAAGAGGGAATACTCGTTCACGAGATAAGACCGGGTGTCATTGCGACTGACATGACCCGGGTAGTCACCGAGAAGTATGACAGGCTGATCTCTGACGGTCTTTTCCCGATTGCACGCTGGGGTGAACCGGATGACATCGCCTCCGCCGTATCTGCATTCGCCGATGATCACTTCCTTTATACGACGGGTAATTACATCGATGTCGACGGAGGCTTCCACATAAAGAGACTGTAAAAGGAGAATGCTTCCTGTAATATCGAAGATGCTGCACGGTCAGAAGGTGTACGGGCAAGAAAAACGGGAAGGCCGCGCCTTCCCTTCATCTATCATCTCTCGTTATTCCGGATTTCTCCGGTGAGCTACGAGGCAAGGAGGATTCGAACCTCTGACCCTCAGTTCCGCAAACTGATGCTCTATCCAGCTGAGCTATTGCCTCAAATCAACAGAGAGTATAATGGACCATTTTCCTTTTTTGTTCTAGTGGTTGAGTCTATTTTTCTTCAACCTCTGAATAGGGTTATGAAGGCGATGATGACTCCCGCACATCCCTCTCCTCCGAGAAGACCTGCAGACACAAGGTTTGCCTCCTTTCCGACATCCTTCTTCGAGAATCTGTTCACCATCCAGCTGATGAGAGCACCCAGCCCCACGGTGACTGTTATGTATGTTCCGAGGTACATCCCCAGTCCTACAGCCGAAGAGGGAAGATTGAAGAGGAAGAGCACGGCTCCGACTGCGACACCGATCCAGAAAGCGGGTGCGTTGTCGAGACCTCCCGAAAGAGAAGCGACGGCCTTTGCCTGCGGGGCCGGCATGTCGGCACTGCCGAAGACGAATACTCTTTTCATCAGAAAGAGGACAAGTGTCGCTATGACGGCTCCGATGACGCCTCCGATCGCCTCGGCCTTTATCTGATCCTTCGGGTCCGTCCCGATGAGGGAGCCCGACTTGAAGTCGTTCATGACGTCGCCGCTGAGACCGCATGCAACTGCAACGGCAGCCGCGACTGTGAACGCCGCCGTTGTACCTGTCTTGCAGACTGCATGAACTCCAAGAAGAACGAGGATGGCGAAGACCTCCATCGGGTTTATCCCGGTCTGACCCGTGAGCATGCTCGAAAGGTATGTCGTTACAGCGGCTCCCGCCACTGTGAGAATGCTTTCGACAAGTGTCATTTCCGTCAGGACGGTGAGAACGGCGACAGATACGGCTACGATTACAAGTGCAGTGACAAGTGCCTTCGAATTATTCTTCCCGGTCTTTCCGGTCCTGCGGTTCCCGAGAGCCTGGAAGACAGCCTTCACTGCAACGGCAAAGCCTGTTCCTATCATGATGCCCAGACCCAGGGAGGAGCGGAACGAATCGGCTTCAGCCATCGAGCTGAAAAGTCCTGTCTTTATTCCGACAGGTGTCAGGATGAAGTATCCTGCGACCATTCCGATAACCCATGCCGCGGCCAGCGCAGGACCGATGATGGCTCCGATTGAGAGTGCCATCGGGGATACATACAGCTGGAGGCCGGGGACAACCGCGTTACCTCCGAACAGCGTGAGAAGGGAAGGAATTTTACCGAAGAAGTCCCTGACGAATGCGAATACACCGCTTGCGGCAAGAGATGAGAAGAGCCAGGGCGAGCTCTTCTCGTCCTTCTCCGTCATCAGCGTCCTGTATGACGCTTCCCCGATGGGATACGGAAGCTTCTTCTCCTCGATCAGGGACGGCCTGTAGAGTGCGGTGAAGAGAGTGCCGAGAAGGGATCCCACAACGCTTGCGGCCATGACCGCCATAAGGGATATGTCATTTGAGGATGAGAGCATCCAGAGTCCCGGAACCGTGAATGCAAGTCCTCCGGCAACCATGCTTCCCGCACTCATGAGGGTATGAGTGCAGTTGATCTCCTGGAGTGTCGAGCCCTTTGCCTTTCTGAGAATCGTCATCGAGAGAACGGTGACGAATACAGTCGGCCAGGGAAGAGCGCCGGCCTTGAGGGCTACGTACATCGAAGATGCCGTGATGAAGGCAAGCCCGACGATGCCGACGAGAATGCTTCTGAGGGTGAGTGAGGTTTCTTTCTTTTCCATAGGCCGACATTGTGACAGAAACGGGAAATCTGTGGTAGTCATTTTTCATACCACAAAATTCCTTTAACATGCCTGACAGAATCTGTATCGTGATGGTAGACTTCAATCAGAGGAACAACATGGACAGGATAAAGAAGAACTTCGGCTTCGGCATGATGAGACTCCCTCTGGAGGATAAGAACATAAACTACGGGGAGACATCAGAAATGGTTGATGCATTCCTCGGTGCAGGATTCAACTATTTCGATACCGCTCACGGCTATCTTGACGGCAGGAGCGAGGAAGCAGTCCGGAAGTGCCTTACATCGCGCTATCCGAGGGAGAGATATGTTCTCACGGACAAGCTGACTGCTTCGTTCTTCAAGACGGAGAATGACATCAGGCCGCTCTTCGAGAAGCAGCTCTCCCGGTGCGGAGTCGGTTATTTCGATTTCTATCTCATGCATGCCCAGGGAAGGGTGAACTACGGGCACTTCAAGGAGTGCAGGGCCTACGAGACGGCATTCGAACTCAAGAAGGAAGGAAAGATCAGACACGTCGGCATCTCCTTCCATGACACTGCAGATTATCTTGAGAAGATTCTCACTGACTATCCTGAGGTGGAGGTCGTCCAGATACAGCTCAACTACCTTGACTATGACGACGCGGCAGTCCAGAGCGGGAAGTGCCTGGATGTATGCAGAAAGCACGACAAACCGGTAATCGTAATGGAACCTGTGAAGGGTGGAAGCCTTGTGAACCTTCCCGACAGGGCAAAGGGTATCTTCGATTCCCTTGACGGCGGAAGTCCCGCATCCTACGCCATCCGCTATGCAGCTGGACTCGACGGCATAATGATGGTGCTCTCTGGAATGAGCAGCCTTGAACAGATGGAGGACAACATCTCTGTCATGAAGGATTTCACTCCGCTCGACAGCAGGGAGCTTGACGCAGTGGAGAAGGTGAAGGAAATCTTCTCCGGCATGTCCCTCATACCGTGCACGGCATGCCGCTACTGCACGCCGCAGTGCCCGAAGCACATCTCCATTCCCGATATCTTCTCGGCCTACAACTCAAAGGAGATACACCACAGCTGGAATGCTGACTACTATTATAATATCCACACGACAGGGGAGAACGGAAAGGCATCGGAGTGCCTCAGGTGCGGAAGATGCGAGAAGGTATGCCCGCAGCATCTCCAGATAAGGGACCTCCTTGAAAAGTGTGCTGACGAGTTCGAAAAGAAGAAATGAGGTAAGTCTCTGCTACCTTGAAAACGAATGTTATTTCTGGTGCGGAAAAAAGATGACGAAGATTTGTTTTCTCCTTATATTTAGACTACGGATGGTTGCATGACCATACGAAACTGATGATTGGGAGGTAGCAGGAATGGCTGGTACTGCTCGAAAGAAGAAACTCCTCAAAGATCTGGCTAAATTCAGACTTTTTGACGATGTACTGTTTTCAGCAGCTTTTTGATAAACAGATTGCGGAGACACAACTTCTGATCCGCTCAATCATGGGAGACGACGCCATTACTGTTGTCTCTTCAAAGGCCCAGCATACCGTAACTAATGTCTACGGCCACGAAGTGAGACTCGATGTTCTCGCTTATGATGAAAAAGGTAAAGCCTATCATTTCGAAGTCCAGAGATGGTGTAAAGGTGCAGATGCAAGAAGAGCGAGGTTTACGGCAGCTCTGGTAGATGCAACTCTGCTCCCGAAAGGTGGAGAATACAGAGATTTGCCTGACCGTTACACTATTTTCATCACCGAGGAGGATTATTTCAAAAAGGGATTTCCCGTGTATCATGCTGAAAACACAATCAGCGAACTGGAACATAGACCTCTCGGCGACGGCGGGCATGTGCTTTACATCAACGGGCAGAACCGTGACAAATCAACCGAACTGGGAAAACTCATGCATGACTTTGCGTGCATGGAGCCGGATGACATGATAAATCCTCTGTTGAAAAAGAGAGTCCACTCTCTGAAGAAAGAGGAAAGGGGTAAGGATAACATGTGTGAAATAATGCAGAATCTTATGGATGAACAGTCCAGAAACGACAGGATTGAATGCGCAAAACAAGCAATTGCTGAAGGAGAACTCTCCCTAGAAAGCATTGCGAAAGTATTACATCTTTCCTTGGCTACAGTTCAGGAGCTTGCTTCTTCAATGCAAAGCTCTAAAGCTAAGCAAGCCTGAGTCTCTCCCGAAGATAGATAATCCCGTATGCTCTGTGGTTGAAGGCCTCAGGGCATTGGGGTTTTGACGGACCCTGAAGCGGTGGAAGTATCATTTGTGCGAATCCGGCAGATATGATAAACACTCTAACGAAGGAAGAGCCCACTCTCTGAAAGAGCAAGAAGAAGGTAAAAACAGAATGTGTGAGATAATGGAAAACCTGATGGAAAAGAGATCCAGAAATGACAGAACCGAAGTTGCCGAGAGAATAATCTCCGATGGCAAATATTCTCTTGAAGATATTTCTAAGCTCTGTAATCTTCCATTGTCTACTATCCAGGAACTTGCTTCTTCAATGCCGGAATCCGGGGCTGAACAAGGCTGATGTCTGTGTTTATGAACAGTACATTTGCATTCAATCGGGAATGATGAACAGGACGTGAAAGAGAGTGGAAGCGAAGAATATTCTGAATGTCACGACGAGGGCAGGCTTCAGAGAGTGGCTTGAAAACAACCACAATAAGGAAAAGGACTGCTGGCTTGTAATCAAGCGTGGAAAGAATCCTCCGTCCGACTGTGTCTGGTACCCGGATGCCGTAGAGGAAGCAATCTGCTTCGGCTGGATAGATGCGACGCTGAAGAATATTGACGGCAGGAGCGTGCAGCGTTTCATGCCGCGCTCGTCAGCAGGTAACTGGACTGAACTCAACAAGGAACGCGCAAGGAGAATGGAGAGGCTGGGGCTCATGACGGACTGGGGAAGGAAAGTCCTTCCCGACATGTCGGAGGATGCCTTCTCAGTCGACAGTGAAATCCTCACTGCCTTTCAGGGTAATCCCGTTGCATGGGAGAACTTTCTCTCGTTTCCTCCGCTCTATCGGAGAATCAGAATCGATTCCATCCAGTACTACAAGAAAGACCGGACTCTTTTCGAACGCCGGCTGAAGAAGCTCATCGACAAATCCGGGAAAGGGGAGATGTTCGGTGAATGGAACGACTGCGGACGTCTTCTCGAGTCTTGACCGGGGGATGTGGAGGACAGTCCGTTTTCGATTTTACAATAGACAAACGGTCAGCAGTGCTTTCCTCCCATGTTTCTCTTATAAGTAATATGCGGAACCCGATATGATGTAAGACAGCGCGTTTTCTCCGGCTTAAAAACAGTCAAAATAACAAGTTATGGATGTCTTATTCTGTAACTCCTTACAGTAGCATGAGTAAAGAGAGACGAGGCGGCGGAACGAAGAGCCGGCAAAGACTTTCAAAATTTTTAATTTTTTGTTTGCAATATCAATTTTTCTAACGTATTGTATATGTA